>JAFPVA010000160.1 GCA_017413105.1 Butyrivibrio sp.
CCTTGCAAGCAGATGTCTTGGTACACCTATAACAAGAATTGCAACCAAGAATATTCTGCCATTTATGACATCAGTTATCGTTACACTTCTTGCTGTAGAGATTCCTTCATATATTTCATATGAGGTTTTCCTTTCCTTCATCGGAATGGCAATGTCAGATATGTCTCTTGGAAGGCTTATTTATGAAGCTGAGAGTGCGATGGTTACACCGGGTTGGCAGTTTGAGTTCTGGAGCCCTGTTGTAATTGCATCAATTATCACGGTAGCGCTCTATGTTACAGGACAGAATTTGGGTGATGCATCGGACCCTAGAACACATATGTAAGGAAACTAAAGAAGATGGAAGATAAGAAAGTATTATTATCAATTAAAGACCTGGAAGTGAAATTTCGCGTTAGAGGACGTATCCTTACAGCTATCCGTGGTATTTCGCTTGACATATACGAGAATGAATCCATTGCTATTGTAGGTGAGTCAGGTTCAGGTAAGTCTGTATTTACCAAGACTTTCGCAGGAATGCTTGATTCCAACGGATTTATCAGCAATGGTGATATCCTTTTCAACGATGAGGAATTATCAAACACCGTTGTTTTCCTTAATGCAGCAGGCAGAAGAGAACTTAATTCAATAACAGATAAGCTTAATGCTTACTCATCACTTGAATTCGGTGCTGATACATACAAGAAAATCCTTGATCTTGAATCAGCTAAGAGAGCTAAAGAGACTCTTTCTGATGCGCAGGATCAGGAATTCAATAAGAGAATCGCAGATATTAAGTTCAAGAGAACAGAAGAATTTAACTTAAAGCAGACTTTTGATCCTAAGAATGAGAAGGATAAGATCAAGGCATCTGATGCCAAGCTCAAGAAATTTGATCAGGACATCAAGGCTGTTGAGAAGGAGAGAGCTGATCTTATTGCCAAGCATAAGGCAGATGTAGCTAACGATAATTCATATCTTGCTGAGTACAACAGACAGATGCAGTCTCTTAAAGATCAGTACAAGAACGAAATAGCTAAGCCTGTTACAATATCTCAGATTGAGAGAAATGCTACTATTGCAAAAGAGATCTATCTTTCTGTAGGTAGATTCAAATATACAAAGAGAAGAAAGTATGTAGCAAAGCTACTTGCCGACTTCAAGAAAGCTCTTAAGATGGGCGAAGATATCGGTAATGAGGAAGTTAAGATCAAACTCTTTGACAACGTTATGTATTGTAAGCTTGTCGAGGAAGCTGAGACTAAGCTTACCGGTAAGATCTTCATTAACCTCGCAAGAGTAACTGATCCGGAAGACTGGGGACAGACACGTGGTAAGAAGATTGCCACCGTATTCCAGGATCCTATGACATCTCTTAACCCAATCATTACAATTGGTAAGCAGATCACTTCTATTATCATGAAGCATCAGAACTGCTCAGAGGTTGAGGCAAGAGTACGTGCTATAGAGATCATGAAGAAGGTAGGTATTCCTAACGCCGAGAAGCGTTTCGATGACTACCCATTCCAGTATTCAGGTGGTATGAGACAGCGTATCGTTATCGCTATCGCCCTTTCATGCCAGCCTAAGATCCTTATCTGTGATGAGCCTACAACAGCTCTTGACGTTACAATTCAGGCTCAGATCCTTCAGCTTATCAAGGATCTGCAGAAGGAATATGGCTATACAATCGTATTCATCACACATGACCTTGGTGTAGTTGCAAATATCGCTGACAGAGTTGCCGTTCTTTACGGTGGACAGATTGTTGAGCTTGGTACTGTAGAAGATGTATTCTATGATTCAAGACACCCTTATACATGGGCACTTTTATCATCACTTCCACAGCTTGCTCAGAGAAATACAGAGCTTTACTCAATTACAGGTACACCACCATCACTTTATAACAAGATTGTGGGTGATGCATTTGCACCTCGTAATCCATATTGCCTTAAAATCGATACTATTGAGGAGCCACCTATGTTCAAGGTGAGAGATACTCACTTTGCTAAGACATGGCTTCTTGATCCAAGGGCACCAAAGGTTGAAAAGCCGGAAATTATCCGGGATATTCATGAGAAGTTCTTAAAGATGTATGATGTTACGGAGGTTTCGGAAAATGCCTAATAATTCATTCCCTGAGCATGGACCAATTGATCCTGCAACAGGCAAAGAAATACTCCTTTCTGTAAAAAATGTTGATATCACATTTGGAAAGGGAGACAGTGCTGTTAAGGCTGTTAAAAATGCCAGCTTTGATATTTACAAGGGCGAGACATTTTCACTGGTTGGTGAGTCAGGTTCTGGTAAGACTACAATCGGCCGTGCTGTTATCAGAGTTAACCCTTGTGCTGCCGGAGAAATCCAGTATAAAGGTGTAAAGATTTCCGGTAACATTCCTAAGGCTCTTGACAGAGAAGTTATCAGAAATATACAGATGGTTTTTCAGGATCCTGCAGCTTCACTTAATGAGAGAGCAACAGTTGATTATATTATTTCAGAGGGTCTCTACAACTTCCATCTGTTTGAGAATGAGGCAGACAGAGTACAGAAGGTAGAGAAGATGATAGAAGAGGTTGGTCTTCTTCCTGAGCACCTTACACGTTACCCTCATGAGTTTTCCGGTGGACAGAGACAGCGTATCGGTCTTGCGAGAGCTATGGTAATGGAACCTGAACTGGTTGTAGCTGATGAGCCTATTTCAGCTCTTGATGTTTCAATCAGAGCCCAGGTGCTCAATCTTCTCAAGAAGTTCCAGAGAGAAAGAGGAGTTTCATATCTCTTCATTGCACATGACCTTTCTATCGTAAGATTTATTTCGGATCATATCGGTGTTATCTACAAGGGTAATATCGTTGAGATCGCTGAGACTGAAGAGCTCTTTAAATATCCTCTTCATCCTTATACAAAATCACTTATCTCAGCTGTTCCTATTCCGGATCCTAAGCTTGAGAAGAACAAGGTTCTTTATACATATGATCCTTCTATCCATGATTACTCAGAGGATCAGCCTGAACTTGTTAACATTGGTCATGACCATTTTGTATATGGTAACAAGAAGGAAATCGAAGAGTACAAGAGACTTCGTGATGAGAACAAGCCAATTCAGGCAGTTACCATTGACCCTGAGAAGGCTGCTCTGCAGAAGGCAAAGAATACAGAGTTCATGGGAAATGATGAGTCTGATTCCAGCGAAATCCTCAGCACTCCAATCCATGATACAGGAAGTGTATGGCTTACAATTTTGTCTTTCTTCCTTCCTATACTTGGACTTATTGCTGCATACATCTTCAGAAAGAAGAACTATATCAGGAATTACAAGAAATGTAAGAAAGGCGCTATCATTGGCCTTGCAGTACTGGCAGGAATTGTTCTTTTGTTCTGCTTGTTCCTGATACTGGCTACTCTGTAATCAGATCAATATTTTAATAATAATTTTAATCATTGGGCCGATGTCGGAAGGCCTCATTAAGAGGGGGCTTTGTTGACATTGGCCTTGATTTTGGGTTATCATATACCTTGGAATTGTTCATTTTTCGCCGTTTTTCGGGACTCATGAATGACAATTTACTATATAATACATAGGGGTGTAATATGGTTTGTAGTATGACCGGCTTTGGAAGAGCCGAAGTCACTGAGGGTGAGCGCAAGTACACTGTAGAACTTAAATCTGTTAATAACAGATATCTTGATATTAACATCAAGATGCCCAAGAAATTCAATGCTTTTGAAGCACAGATCCGTTCTGAGCTCAAGAATTATATGAAGAGAGGCAAGGTTGATGTTTTCATCAGCTATGAGGACTTCTCTGAATCAGATACTAAGGTAAGATACAACAAGGCTATTGCAGAAGAGTACTTTGGATTTTTAAAGGAGATGTCAAAGGATTTTGGCATTGACAATGATGTTCGCACATCAATCCTTTCAAGATTTCCGGAAGTCCTTACTATGGAGGAAGAGGAACTTGATGAGGAAGAGGTTTGGAACGGCCTTAAAAAGGCTATAAATGAGGCAGGTAAACAGTTTTTTGACTCAAGAGAAAGGGAGGGAGCTTTCCTTTCCAATGATCTTACGGAAAAGCTTGATGGAATGCTTGAGAACGTTGAGTATATTTCAGAGAGATCTCCGGAGATCGTTCAGGAGTATAAAACGAAGCTTCGTGAGAAGATTCAGGACCTTTTAGAGGATAAGCAGGTTGATGAAAATCGTCTTGCTATGGAAGTTACTATATTTGCAGATAAAGTCTGTGTGGATGAGGAAATAACAAGACTCCGCAGTCATATAATGGCAACTAAGGATACTCTTATAAAGGGCGATGATAAGGACGGTATCGGAAGAAAACTTGACTTCCTGGCTCAGGAGATGAACAGAGAGGCCAACACTATTCTTTCTAAGTCCACTGACCTAAAGATATCTGACAGAGGAATTGCCTTAAAAACAGATATTGAGAAGGTTCGCGAACAGATACAGAATATTGAGTGAGAGTATTGCAGATGAAACGTAAAGGTATTATAATCGTAGTCTCCGGTTTTTCGGGAGTTGGAAAGGGCACTATCATGAAGTCTTTGACTTCTCGCTATGATCAATATGCTCTTTCAATATCTGCCACCACCAGAGATCCAAGACCCGGTGAAGAAAACGGCAGAGAATATTTCTTTGTATCAAATGAAGAATTTGAAAAACTGATAAAAGAAGATGGTCTTATAGAATATGCCGGCTACGTAGGGCATTATTATGGCACCCCCAGAAAATTTGTTGAGGACAAGCTTAATGACGGTATTGATGTTATACTGGAGATAGAGCTACAGGGCGCTCTGCAGATAAAGAAACAGTATAAGGATGCCATGTTACTTTTTGTTATGCCGCCTTCTGCAGAGGAACTCGAGAAGAGACTTACCGGCAGAGGAACTGAAGACCTGGATGTTATACGCAAGAGACTTGCGAGAGCTAACGAAGAAGCTGTCGGCATAGAGAATTATGATTACATTGTTATAAATGATGATCTGGATGAATGTGTTGAGCAGGTGCATTCCATTATCGGTGCAGCTCACATGTCTTCAGACAGGAATCAGGAATTTATAGATACAATCAGAAAAGAGCTTAATGATTTAGTTAAGTGATATTAAGCAGTTATTTGCGGCACATCCGCAGGAAAGGAATATTAATATGATACATCCTTCATATGTAGATCTTATGAAAGTAGTAAACAAGGGAGTTGAGGAAGGTGAGGAGCCTGTTATCAGCTCAAGATATTCTGTAGTTATGGCTACAGCAAAGAGAGCAAGACAGATTATTGCAGGCGACGAGCCAATGGTAAAGGTTAAGGACAATCAGAAGCCTCTTTCAATTGCCGTTGATGAGATGAATCAGGATACTCTCAGAATCCTTACTGATGAGGAGAAAGAAGCTTTGGATGCTTCTGACGAGTTTTCAAAAGAGAACGAGTAATATATGAAAATACTTTTTGTATCACTTGGATGTGACAAAAACAGAGTTGATACCGAGGTCATGCTGGGAGCTTTAGCTAGTTTTGGCTATAGCTTTACTGATGATGAAGATGAGGCAGAAGCAGCAGTTGTTAACACCTGCTGCTTTATAAATGATGCGAAGGAAGAGAGCATAAATACTATTTTGGAGCTGGCAGAGAGACGTAAAGACGGTCAGCTCAAGGCTCTTATAGTAACCGGATGTCTTGGACAACGCTATCAGGAGGAAATTCAGAAAGAGATTCCTGAAGTTGACGAGATTTTGGGTATTTCCTCCACAGACAAAATCCTTACTGCCCTCGATGAGACTCTTAAAAGAAATAAGCTTTATACTCACAAGAACTATTTCGAGGATCTTGGCAAAAGACCTGTTGGAGGCCAGAAAAGGGTCATTACAACAGGAGGTCTTTTTAATTATCTTAAAATTGCAGAGGGCTGTGACAAGCGTTGTACTTACTGCATAATTCCCAAAGTAAGAGGTTCATATCGAAGTGTTCCTATGGAAGAACTGCTAAAGGAAGCCAGGGATTTAGCCGAAAATGGCGTTACGGAATTGCTTCTTGTGGCGCAGGAAACCACTATTTATGGCACGGATATTTATGGTGAAAAAAAGCTTCCGGAGCTATTGCACAAGCTGTGTGAAATAGAAGGTTTTAAATGGATAAGAGTTCTTTATTGTTATCCTGAAGAAATAAACGAAGAGCTTATTCAAACCATTAAATCGGAGCCTAAGATCTGCCATTATCTAGATCTTCCGATACAGTCAGGTTCTGACAGAATATTAAAGAAAATGGGTAGGCGAACTAATAATGCGGAGATAAGAGCTTTGGTAAAGCATCTTAGGGAAGAGATTCCCGATATTTGCCTCAGGACTACTCTTATCAGCGGATTTCCTGGCGAAACTGCTAAGGACCATAATGAAACAATGGAGCTTGTCAGAGACCTCCGCTTTGACAGACTTGGTGTCTTTACCTATTCGCAGGAAGAGGACACACCAGCTGCAACAATGCCTGATCAGGTGACTGAGAGGGTAAAAAACACAAGAAGAAATAAGCTGATGCGCCTTCAGCAGGAAATTGCATTTGAAGCCGCAGAAGCCATGATCGGCAAAACAGTTGAGGCTGTTATTGAGGGCAGAATCACGGATGCCGATGATGAGGATGGCCTGTCTTATGTAGCCAGGACTTACAAGGATGCCCCTGATATTGACGGATATCTTTTTATTACCGGCGTACAGAGGGAGCTTATGACAGGTGATTATGTAAAAGTATTGATAACTGGTTCCAATGAATATGATCTTATAGGGGAGATGAGAGAATGAATTTACCAAACAAGTTGACAGTAGCCAGAGTAATACTTATTCCATTTTTTGTATTTTTCTTATTGTTTGATCCTTCTAATAATGTTTTTAAATGGATTGCACTTGCGATTTTTATTATTGCCAGTCTGACCGACATGCTTGATGGTAAGATTGCAAGAAAGTACAATCTGATAACTGATTTCGGTAAATTTATGGATCCTCTTGCAGATAAGCTTCTTGTCTGCAGTGCCATGATAGGTCTCATTGAACTTCAGAGGATTCCTTCCTGGATTGTTATTGTTATTATTGCCAGGGAATTTGTAATAAGCGGCTTCAGATTGATTGCTGCTGATAATGGAAAGGTTATTGCTGCCAGCTATTGGGGGAAATTTAAGACCACTTTCCAGATGATAATGGTAATTCTTATGATTGCCAATCTGCCAATTGGATGGGTACAGGTCCTTACCCAGATCATAATGTGGATAGCTTTGGCCCTGACTATCATTTCGCTTATCGATTATCTTGCGAAAAATAAAGATGTTATGGCAGGGGCATCGAAATAAAAAAAGTCTTAAGTATAGTAGTTTGTTTTAGTTGTTTTAGAATTAAGGAATTTTAATGAGTAAAGATTTAGAAAAAAATATTGAAAAAAACGAGGTAGAGGAAATTAAGGTCCGTTACGATGAATCCGGACTTGATGACAGAATTATAAGAGCTGTTACTGATATGGGATTTGAGTATATGTCTCCTATTCAGAAGGCAGCAATACCGGTAATGCTTGAAGGCAGAGACCTTATTGGCCAGGCGCAGACCGGTACAGGAAAGACAGCAGCTTTTGGTATACCACTTCTTCAGAAGGTGGACCCGGATAACAAGCATCTTCAGGCAGTTGTTCTTTGCCCTACAAGAGAGCTTGCCATGCAGGCTGCTGATGATATCAGAGATTTTGCAAAATATATGTCCGGAATTAAGGTTCTTGCCGTATACGGAGGACAGGACATTTCAAGACAGATCAGGGCTCTTTCAGCAGGCGTACAGATTGTGGTTGGAACTCCCGGACGAGTTATGGACCACATGAGAAGACATACCATGAAAATGAAGGATGTTAAGGTCCTTGTCCTTGATGAAGCAGATGAGATGCTTGATATGGGCTTTAGAGAGGATATTGAGACTATTCTTCAGGGCGTTCCGGAGGAGAGACAGACAGCTCTTTTCTCAGCTACAATGCCTGAGCCAATTCTTAAGATTACCAGAACTTATCAGAAGGACGCCGAGTATATCAAGATGACTCCTAAGGAGATCACTGTAGCAGCTATTGATCAGGCTTACTACAGAGTCCCTCAGAAGATGAAGGAAGAAGTTCTTACAAGGCTTATGGATTACTATAATCCTGCAAGAAGCCTTATTTTCTGCAATACAAAGAAGATGGTGGATACTCTTTCTGAGAGTTTGAAGAATAAAGGTTATGCCTGCGATGGACTTCACGGCGATCTTTCCCAGAATCAGAGAGATTCAGTTATGAATCTCTTCAGGAACGGAAGAATCAATATTCTTATTGCTACTGATGTGGCAGCAAGAGGAATTGACGTCAGCGGTGTTGAGGCAGTATTTAATTTTGATATTCCTGAAGATATCGAATATTACGTACATCGAATCGGTCGTACAGGAAGAGCCGGCAGAAGCGGCAGATCATTTACCCTTGTTGGCGGCAGAGAAATGTACAAGCTGAGGGAAATCGAAAAGGCCTGTCACACAAAGATAGAGGAAAGAAGAGTTCCTTCAGCTAAGGATATTACAAGAGCTAAATCTCAGAAAGTTTTTGCTGAAGTAATTGATATTATTGAGAATAGTGATATTTCATCTGCACTTTCTTTTGTAAACCAGAAGGTTGAAGAGGGTGAGTATACTGCTGAACAGCTTGCTGCAGGCTTTATGAAGCTCAAGATGGGAGCTGATATAGAGGAGCTGGTTCTTTTTGAAAAGAGTGAGAGACGCGGCGGCAGATATGGCCGTGGGTCTGATAGAGACGGAAGAAAAGGCCGAGACTCAGAAAGAGGAGACAGAAGAGGCAGAGGTTCAGACAGAGGAAGAGATTCTGAAAGAAGCGCCAGAAGAGGAAAAGATTTCGAGAAAACAGGAAGAAAAGGAAAGTTTTCCGATCGAACCGAAAAGGAATCAAGACCTGATAATAAGAAACGCCGTGGAAAGAGTAATGAAGGCGTAAGAGCTGATAAGGATGAGATGTTTGTTAAGCCTAAGAAAAAGAAGAGGCTTAATGACGAGAAATTTGTAAGTTCTACCTCTGGCCTTGATGAGAGCCTTATAGCAAGCATAAAGGCTGAGCGCAGCAAGGCCGGTCAGGATATGATCAAGGCTCAGAAGGATGCTGAAGAAAAGAGACTGGCAAACAGAAGAGAAAAGTTATCAAAACCTGACAGCTTCGAGAATGTGGGTAGAATAAACATCAAGGGCGAAGGTACAACAAAAGCATGGTATATGGGGCAGGAAGATAAAGATACCATGAATGTTTCCAAGGCTGAGAAAAAGGCCATCAAGAAGGAAAATAAGAAAAGAAGTATTGATTATTTGCAGGATGTAAGCGATCTTGTTATGGAGAGCTTTGGCAAACGCAAAAACAGGGGTAAATAATGGCTGAGTTAAATCGTATTAGAGCAAAGATCTTTAATATGGTATCTACCGGTGTCATCGATGAGCCAATCAATCGTTTTTATGATGGGCTCAGTATCGTAGCGCTTGCACTTAATCTTTTTGCGGCATTTGCAATAACATTTGATTACATGGAGGAGCACTATAAAGGGCTCCTCCTTGCTATTGAAGCAATTACGACTTTCTTTTTTGCAATTGATTATGTCCTTAGGCTGGTTTCAGCAAAGGAATTATATCCTAAGGCATCTGAATCTGGGGCAATTCTTAAGTATGTATTTTCTTTTACCGGAATAATCGATCTTTTATCATTTCTTCCCTATTATCTTCCGGTATTTTTTCCTGCCGGTGGAACGGTTTTCAGGCTCTTCAGAGTGGCAAGGATATTAAGGCTCTTCAGGATAAATTCCTACTATGATCAGCTTAATGTTATCACTGAAGTACTGATTGGTAAGAAACAGCAGCTCCTTGCTTCCTGCTTTATTATCTTTATTCTTATGATGGCTGCAAGCCTTTGCATGTATAGCGTAGAGCATGATGCCCAGCCGGATGTATTTGAAAATGCCTTTTCCGGTATTTGGTGGGCGGCTTCTACACTTTTGACTGTAGGCTATGGTGATATTTATCCCGTGACTATTACAGGAAAAATACTGGGTATCTTTATAAGCTTTTTGGGAGTCGGAATGGTGGCTATTCCTACAGGTATTATTTCCGCCGGCTTCGTTGAACAGTATCAGAAATTAAAAACTGTCGGCCAGTACGCTGAGGAGGAAAATATTCATTTCATAAGAGTACAGCTGTCAGAGCGCGATGGTTGGGCCGGGAAAAAGATAATCGAGATTGGGCTTCCAAAAGACGTAATGATCGTTGCTATTCACAGGAAAAAAGAGACGATTGTTCCAAGAGGGAATACTGTTCTTGAGAAAGGCGATATTATCGTTATGTGTGCCGAAAAGATCAAGGATATTCAGCCGATAGACCTTAAGGAAATCACGATAAATGAGGGTCATTCCTGGAATGGAGTTGCAATAAGAGATATAGATATTTCGAGACAGAGTTATATCTATATGATCAGGAGAAAGGGAAAAGCAATTATACCTAAAGGCTCGCTGGTAATTAAGGCCGGGGATGTGGTCCTTTTGTATGAGAAGCATATGAGATCAGATATGGCTTAATTTGCAAGCACATCATATTTAACGTATTGATTATAATGTAATTCATGATACATGTGAATGAAATACGGACTAATTTAGTTTTTTAGTACAGGGATATATTTATGTTTAGTTTGGAAAAGAAAAAAGAAGTATTAGAAAATACAGATCTTTTTGTCCTTGATATGGATGGGACATTCTATCTTGATAATGATATATTGGATGGTGCGTTGGACTTTCTGGAAGCAGTAAAAAAGACCGGGAAGGATTATATCTTTTTTACCAATAATTCATCAAAGACTCCGGATCTGTACATAGATAAGCTCGCCAAGATGAACTGTTATATCACAAGAGATCAGATAATGACCTCGGCTGATGTGATGATAAGGTTCTTAAAATCGGAGCATAAAGGCGAAAGTGTCTATATTCTTGCCACAGAGCAGGTTAAAAAGAGTTTTGAGGATGAAGGAATTAACGTTTTTGTTCCGGAAATTCCTGAAAGCGAAGCCTATGTGCCTGCGGGGACTGATAGGATCCCTGATATTGTGGTTGTTTGCTTTGATAAATCCCTGACCTATAACAGCCTTACCAATGCCTGTACTTACATACGAAGAGGCTCAAAGTTTCTCGCAACCCACCTTGATATAAACTGTCCTGTAAAAGATGGCTTTATTATAGACTGTGGTGCTATGTGCGCTGCTATAAGCCTTTCTACGGGAAACGAGCCGCAGTATGTGGGTAAGCCTTTTAAAGAAACTGTAGATATGATAATTGATAAAACAGGTGTAAAAAGAGATCGGATCTCTTTTGTTGGAGACAGGCTGTATACTGATGTTGCCACTGGAGTAAAAAACGGGGCAAAAGGAATTCTTGTGCTTACAGGAGAGGCAACAGTAGATGATATTGAACCATCAAATGTGAAACCTACCGCAGTATTTGATTCCATAAAAGAGATGGGGCAGATGCTATTGAATTTATTATGATTAATCTTGAAAAAACAGCACAAATAATCAGATGATATGGACTCATTTGAATCAAACATCTAAAATATATTGCAGAAGTGATACTTTAATCACGTTAAATGGAGGTATTGGGATGAAAATTGCACTTATTAACGAGAACAGCCAGGCTGCTAAGAATGAGATGATCTTTAAGTCACTTAAGAAGGTTGCTGACCAGCATGGCTTTGAGGTATTTAATTACGGAATGTACTCAGCCGAGGACAAGGCTCAGCTTACTTATGTTCAGAATGGAATCCTTGCGTGTGTACTTCTCAATTCAGGAGCAGTTGACTATGTAGTAACAGGCTGCGGTACCGGAGAGGGAGCAATGCTCGCCTGCAACAGTTTCCCAGGCGTTATCTGCGGACATGTTACTGATCCTCTTGATGCTTATACTTTTGCTCAGATCAATGACGGAAATGCTATTTCAATTAACTTTGCGCTCAAGTCAGGCTGGGGAGCAGAGCTTAATCTTGAGTATATTTTTGAGAAGCTCTTTGTTGAAGAGAGCGGACAGGGCTATCCAAGAGAGAGAGCAGTTCCTGAGCAGAGAAACAAAAAGATTCTTGATGAAGTTAAGAAGGTAACATACAACCAGGATGTAGTTGATATTCTTAACAAGCTTGACAGAGAACTTGTTAAAGGAGCTCTTTCAGGCGAACATTTCCTCGAGTATTTTGATGCTAATGCTAAGGATGAACGTATTAAAGAGGCAGTTCACGAACTGTTAAAATAAGAAAAAATATGGATACGGCTCCGGTGGCTAAACCACTGCGAGCCGTTTTTTTTGTAAAAATCTGTATGCTGTACTCTATTGCCCGATTTTGGTTGATTTTTAGGCCTGATTTTTGTATAATTCGTCTTGTGTGTGAATATGTGGGGAACACATTATTTTTTTGTTTTAGTGAGAAGGAATTATGGTTTTAGTAAGAAATTTCAGAGGTAGTGATTCTGCTCTTGCAAGGAATCAGTTTGTAAAAAGATCGAGTAAGCGTAAAAAAGTTGACATAAAAAGGATTGCAACTATTTCGCTTGTTACAGTAGTAGCCGTTGGGGTAGTGTATGGAGTATACAGCCATTTGCCATTTGTAAAGGTTAATAAGGCTATTGCTGCCGGCAATATGTATTCAAAGAATGAAGATTATGAGGCTGCTATCAGCTCATATAATACAGCTATTGAGATTGATGATGGCGCTGTAGAAGCCTACAATAATATGGCAGGAGCTTATCTTAGCATAGATGATTCCGAATCTGCCAAGAAAATTCTTTTTGATGGCTGGCAGAACACTGATAATACAGATCTTTTGAATAATTATCATACAGTTATTCTTAATGATGCTGTTACTGAGATAAACAGAGGAAATGGCAGTATCGATACACTGCTCAGTATTTTGCCTGTACTTGAAGCCGATAATACCAATAGTCAGGCAATCGAGATTCTTGATGCGGCTTTCAGCAGATGTTTTGCAAATGAAAGTACTGACGCCGATATGTTTTTCAGAGGCGAGAGCAAGGGATCTACATGCAGCTTTGCTAAATACGAGGAACTTGTAAACAGGCTTTTGGCTGTATATACAGCAACTCCTTCAGATGAGCTTTCAGAGCTTATTAAGAAGTTTGCTATTCCCGCAACAGATTCTTTTACTATTGATTATTCTGATGCGTTAAAATATGGTGAACTGCTTCAGAGTGTTGTTTCCGGAGTTGGAAGCAATGCTTCAATAGATTCAATGTTTAACTGTTTTAATAATGCACAGGAAGTTCAGGGATTATTTTCTCAGATCTTTGAGCAGTTGGATATAGGAAATGTGGATGAGCTGAGGGACTTTATTGTTTCTGATGAGTATGTTTCCTATAGGGATATTTTCCTTAATGATCAGGAGACTCCACAGGAAAATACCACATATATCTCAATCAGCAGAGAGGCAATGATCCTAAATCTTAAGGATGGTAACTGGAGCTACAGATTCCTTAGCTTTGATGAGAATCCTGAAAGCACCGGTGTTATCACCGTATGGGCTAATTATTTTGAGGATGACGGTGTTCAAAGAAATTCAATATCTTATGAGCCGGGTGCTATAAACGGAAATATTTATCCTCATACCAAATATTCTGTGACTTACCTTAAGAGCTATATTACATCAGGCAATTCCACAAAGGTTGCACAGATGAATTACAGATTATCAACTCTCATAACGGATGAGGAAGGTAATATGACTGAGACAGTCGTTGGAGACTGGGGCGGTGCCAATGAATGGATTATGGATATTGAGACCATAGAATCCAGAATTCGAGCTTGATTAGTACGTATTTATGATCTTGAAATGAGGTTTACATGAATACAGGTAATAGAGAACCCAAATGTGTAATAATATCCGCAGGAAGTTTTGTTCCTGTGGATATTCCTTTATATGAAGGAGACTACTGCATTGCCTGCGATGCGGGCTTTAGATATGCACAGGAATTGGGAATCCTGCCGGATCTTATAGTTGGAGATTTTGATTCTGCTTCTGAACAGGATCCTTATTTGGTGCACAGTATTGAAGAAATAGAGCTTCATGACCCTGACAGGATAGTAAGACTTAATGTTGTAAAAGATGATACTGATACCATGAAAGCTGTTAAAATAGGGCTTTCAAAGGGCTATCGAAAGTTTTATCTATATGGTGCCACAGGTGGAAAGCGAATAGATCATACTCTTGCTAACATCCAGACCCTGCTGTTTATTAAACACAACGGCGGAAAAGGTTATATAATGGATAGTGATAAGATGCTGATGATTGCAGAGAACGAACAGCTTATATTCAATGTGGGTAATAGCGGTTATATTTCAGTGTTTTCTCTATCCGAAGTATCCAAGGGGGTAACTCTTAAAGGCCTAATGTACACTTTGGATAATGGAGAACTTAGAAATGATTTTCCGCTTGGAGTCAGTAATGAGTTTATCATAGATGAGGAAGCGAGCATATCAGTAGAGCAGGGGACGCTTCTGATTGTACTTCAGTTTAAGTAAAGCTGAATTTGGGGGCATTAGAAAATGATCTGTTTACTGGCAAAATTCTTTATAAGGGATTTTGAAAAGACAAACTTGCCTAAGGTAAGGCAGGGATATGGCATTATCAGTGGAGCTACAGGGGTTGCTTTCAACATTTTGCTTTTTATTACGAAGTTGTCTGCTTCAATAATAAGTGGTTCAATTTCAATTCTCGGTGATGCTTTAAATAATCTTTCTGATGCAGCCTCTTCAATAGTTACCCTCATAGGCTTTAAATTATCCGGACAGGCGGCTGATGAGGAACATCCCTTTGGACATGGAAGAATAGAGTACGTGGCGGGACTTATTGTTTCGCTGCTTATCATTATTACGGGTATAGAGCTTATTCATAGCTCTTTTACCAAGATTCTCAATCCTGAATCAACTACATTTACTGCAGTAGTTGGGGCTATCCTTGTTTTTTCCATCATAATCAAGCTTATAATGTTTCAGGGCAATCTTCAGGCAGCAAAAAAGATTGACAGCGCAGCCTTAAGATCAACTGCCATTGACAGTATTTCTGATGTCCTGACTACTTCGATTGTTCTTATTTCTTCATTTATTAGCTTTTATTTTAACCTGAATATTGATGGATTCATGGGAGTTGTAGTGGGTCTTCTTATTGTAAGAGCGGGAATAAATGCCGCCAGGGATACCATAAATCCGCTTCTCGGAGAGCCACCAAGTAAGGAACTGTTAGAGGAAATCGAGAACACTGTTAAAAATCATGATGGAGTTCTGGGCGTTCATGATATAGTGATACACAACTACGGACCATCGAGGATTTTTATGTCACTTCATGTGGAGGTTCCCTCAAGGCAGAATCTCATAACTGTTCATGATCTTATCGATGACATTGAAAATGAACTCAGGCAGAAATATCATTGCACAGCTGTAATTCACATGGATCCGGTGGTGGTAAATTCTTCAATTGCAGAGCTTAAGCGGAAAATAAAGCATATATTGGAGGAGCTTGATCCAAAGCTCACTTTTCATGATTTCAGGATGATACATTCCGAGAATCAGGTAAAAAAACTTGCTTTTGACGTGGTGGTTCCTTATAAATATGACCTTTCGGAAGAACAGATTTTGGATTATCTACGGGACCATATAAGGGGAATTGACCCGAATCTTATCTGTGACATAGAAATTGATTATAAGTAATCATGGAATATATAAAAGTCTTATAAAGGTTTTGTTAAATACTTGTCAGATTGGATGTATTTGAGATATACTAGGCAAGGAAAAATATTGTATGAGTTCTTGGATAAAATTACAGAAATCCGCACTTGCTGCGGGTTTCGTGAGAGCATGATTCAAGAGTCAACCAAGCCCTGCGACGTTAGTCGCCTTCAAATGGCTTGGTTGATACATTCTTGGATTTTATATCCAA
>JAFPVA010000161.1 GCA_017413105.1 Butyrivibrio sp.
GGTTGATCTGCGATGAACTCTTTTACTTCGGGCTCTTCCAGGGCACAACCTTCAGTCATTATGACTGCTGTGGCAGCGGCAGCTTCGATTCCTTTCTCATCGACCTTGATCTTGGTTTTCTGTATAATGTCAGAGATAAAGAGCTGCATCTCATCGCTCATGAGTGAGAAGTCTGCGTCTTGAGTGAAGGCCTGCTCTGCACCACGGGCTACACAGAAATCGATGAGCTGGTTCTCTGAAAAGGACGTCTCTGATTCAAACTTGGGAAGTTTAACAGCGACTTCTTCAACGGATGCATTGGCTATCTTGTTGGCTACATCGTCTACTTCTCCCAGGATAAACACAGCATTTATTCCGCCATTCATGGGAAGGACAACAAACTTGCCATTTTCGTCTTCATAATATCTGAATTTGTCCTGCTGGCTCATGAAATCTTTTTTTACAGTTTCACCGGAAAGGGTCTTGAAATCACCTTCCTGCGTGGCAGGCTCAAAGAAGTCATTTACCCATGATGTGCGGAGATATAGAGTGTTTACCAGGATAAGATCTGCATAGGACAGGTCGTTGCTGATGGATGGGATAAGACCATTGGTATTTTCATTGATCCAACTATTTACTGTATCTGTGATCTTTTTTTCAGAGACATTCTCAGCGGTTGCACCAAAGGTTTCTTTAACGTATTCCATGTACTTCTTGGACAGCTCACCGCTGGACTTCGTGTTTCTCCAGATGGAATTTTCCAGGTCAAATGCACCATCCGGAGACTGGGCATCATCGCCGTAGTAATCCCGGTATTCATTAAATTCATCCTGGGCAGTCTTTAACCAGTCGTTATATGAATCCACTGAGGCAGTTACACCTTTGTACCATGAAATCAGTTCATCCATGGAGTTAAATCCCATTGCCTTCAGAAGCTCATCTTTGGTCCTGTTATCAGCGCCTGCAACAGCAAGTGCCAGAGCTGCTCTGAACGAGGTGGGTGATATCATGTAGTTCTTGTCAGAAAAGCCGTATTTTTCAATAAAATCTATGAGTGAGCTGTTAAAATCCATGTTGATATCCACTTCTGGTATTTCTGAAATAGGGGTGTTTGTGGCATCAGTAGTGTTTTCGTCAGGAGTAGAGATTCCATCTTCCTGAGAAGTGACCTGCGTATTGCCCTGTGTTTCAGTATTGCCACAGCCTGAAATGATACAGGTAACTACTAATATTGACAGTATAGCTGATATTATTCTCTTTTTCATAATGTCCTCCATTGTTATTACTGCTTTAAGAATATTCTCCAGATTCCCTCATTTGGCTCGATGCGTACAACTATGGCATCCTCATTAAGTACAAAGAATTTTGTCTCTGATGACCTGTCAAAGTTCTGCTGGCCATTTTCTGAAGGTTCGTCATCAGTATATGATGAAACCTGGAGTAAGCCGTCTTCTAAGATTTCGCCGATAAATTCTTCACCCGAATCTTTATAGACTGCCCCATCGTACATGACCATTGCCGGATAGTCGGAATCAGCAGACTCAGTAGCTAAGGATTCTTCGGTAGCGACCGCTTCGCTTCCCTCTGTGACCTCAATGCCATCTGTTTCTTCGGATGCTTCAGGGGATCCTTCTGTCAGCATAGGAGAACCCTCGGATACATCTGGAACTTCTCCTTCGATTCCTTCCGGTATGGCGCCATCAATTGTTACTTCTTCCGTTTCATCCATAGATTCATAGGCTGGTGCCACATGATTGTTTCTGATTACTATTCCAGCTACAATCAGGAGCAAAAGACCTGCAGCTGCAAGATAGTAACTACGAAAACGTGCTATTTTACTATGCTTTGAAACTGCTTTGTCAGCGTTTTTTATATACTTGGGATTAATGCTGCCGATGGCATCTAATAGATCATGTTCGTTCATACAGTGAATCCTCCGTCTGCGAGATGCTTCTTAAGTTTTTCCCTCATCCTGAAAAGCGTGGTCTTTACTTTACTCTGGGGAAGAGAGTATTTTGCACATATCTCAGTTACGGAATCAAAGTACCAGTATCTTCTGACAAAAATGTTCCGCTGCTCCTCAGAGCATGAGTCAAGGAAACGGTTTATGCACTCAGAAAGCTCTTTTGCATCAAACTCCTGTGAAACATCAACGCTTCCCGGGATACACTCCTGCATCTCGTCAGTAAGCTCGCAGTAAAGAGCAGATCTCTTTTGCCTGTTCTCATGACGAAACCTGTCTATGGCTAGATGCCTGACAATCTTTCCGACAAATGAAAAAAGATACGTCCTTGGCTCGTTGGGCGGTATCAGATTCCAGGTCTGGAGGTATGCATCGTTTTCGCATTCCTTGGAAGTTTCTGCATCTGATAGTACGTTCTGGGCTATTCTTTTGAGTTTGGTTCCGTATTTCTGAGATGTCTGCGTTATGGCTGATTCATCTCTTGATAAGTAGAGCTCTACAATCTGTGAGTCATCCATGAAGATGATCCTCTCTTTCTTTTTAAGGCCTTCACCTTATATAGCGACATTAATCATAGCATGGTTACATTTTTTGAAAAAATATTTTTTAAGTGATATGTTTTAATGCCCTGAATCGTATTATAGTTAGAAGGCCTTCTAAAAAATACAGAAAGAGAGTTTTGTCATGGAGGAAAAAGAAGCAAGGCGGATACTGGAAACATATGCTGACATGATCCTTAGGATCAGCTACAGCTACTTACGCCAGACATATGACGCAGAGGACATCTGCCAGAATGTAATACTGAAATACCTGTCCTCCCACCAAAGATTTGATAGCCACGAGCATGAAAAAGCCTGGATAATCAGGACTACGATCGATGCCTGCAAGGACCTGAGAAAGAGCGCTTTCTTCGGAAAGAGAATAGGGCTTGATGCGCTGCCGGAAAGAGCTGTGCCGGAAGAACCGGTGTCTGTACTTACAGAAGAAATAAAGAAGCTCCCGGCAAATTACAGGATAAGCATCCACCTCTTTTACTATGAAGGGTATACCATCAAAGAAATTGCTCAGATTCTTGGGAAAAGAGAAACCGTAGTAGCCAACTATCTCTCAAGGGGCAGAAAAAGGCTCAAGGATTCGCTGTCAAAGGATTCTCGTTTTTTTCTAAAGGAAGGTGAAGCATATGAATGATCAGATAAAAGAGATTTATAAC
>JAFPVA010000162.1 GCA_017413105.1 Butyrivibrio sp.
GAATTTTTTTTGATTTTTTTTCTTGAGTTTAAAATGCACAAATGAGAAGATGTAGAAAGGAAAAATGAGAAAAAGTGCGGAGAAAAAGGCGTATTTATGAGAATTGAGAAAAAGGCATTTGCGAAAATAAACCTGGGGCTTGATGTTACGGGGAAAAGAGATGACGGATACCACATAGTACGCATGATCATGCAGAATGTGGATATTTTTGATACTTTAACTTTTGAAGACAATGATAGCGGCGAGATAGTTCTTACAGCCAGTTCTGAGAAGATACCTACAGATGACAGCAATCTTATATGCAAGGTTGCAAAGCAGCTACAGGAGACTTACGGAGTTACAAAGGGTGCCAATATCAATCTGGTAAAGAGAATACCGGTGGCTGCAGGAATGGCAGGGGGCAGCACCGACGGAGCAGCTGCTTATGTGGCTCTTAACGAGTTGTGGAATCTGGGGCTTGATAAGAAAAAACTCTGCGAAATGGCTGTAAAGCTTGGCGCAGATATTCCTTACTGCATCATTGGCGGAACAGCTCTTGCAGAGGGAATAGGTGAGGAACTGACTGTTATTTCCGATATGCCGGCCTGCCATATAGTTATTGCAAAGCCCGCAATAGATGTTTCCACTGGCTGGGTATACAAGGAACTGGATAGTAAAGAGATAGCGCAGCATCCTGATATTGATGGAATAAGAGCCGCTATTGAAGAAGGTAATCTGACAAAAATGTGCAGTCTTATCGGAAACGTTCTTGAGCCGGTAACTGCAGGAAAATATACTGTTATTTCAGATATAGAGAAGATACTTGAGGATAATGGCGCCATAAGAGCTTTTATGACAGGAAGCGGTCCCACTGTGTTTGCTATTTATGATGATGAGAACAAGGCAAAAGAGGGATTTGAAGCAGTAAAGGAAAGCAAGCTTGCGCCTGAGCTCTTTTTATCAGGCCCCATTAATCCTAATATATGATATTTGATGAGTTCTTGGATAAAATTGCAGAAATCCGCACTTGCTGCGGGTTTCGTGAGAACATGATTCAAGAGTCAACCAAGCCCTGCGACGTTAGTCGCCTTCAAATGGCTTGATTGATACAATCTTGGATTTTATATCCAAGAATACATAATTTTGGAGAGCATTATGAGAAGGAATGTCAATGTCAACGTGACCGGAATTCATTCCAGACCTGGAGAGCCTACGGAAAAAATAGAGACGAGTTCAGTAGGGGTTTATGAGGATATGGAAGATGGCCGCCGCCTTGTGGAATACGATGAAGAACAGGATGCGGTGCGCGGAACGGTTAAAGTTCATAACAAGGTCTACATCTCTTCAGATGGCAGAAGCATGGAGATATTAAGGGGCGGAGAGCACAGCAGCAGGCTGGAATTTGGTGAGGAGCTGGCTTATGATACCGAGTATCTGACGCCTTATGGGACTATGAGCATGAAGATCGTGACCAACAGCTTTGAGTTTAATATGAGCCATGATGAAGATATGAAGGTCATGGCGGA
This sequence comes from Butyrivibrio sp., assembly GCA_017413105.1. Lineage (GTDB taxonomy): Bacteria > Bacillota > Clostridia > Lachnospirales > Lachnospiraceae > Butyrivibrio. Next base: position 1,506 of record JAFPVA010000162.1, read on the forward strand.
ATACGAACTGGAGATGGATGGTCAGGTCCTTTCTGATTCGATGATAATTATAGAGATAAAAAAAACGGAGGCAAGATAACTTGTCTCCGTTTCTTTATACACATATTATTTTACCATCTTGGCTCCGGCCTTCTCCTGAGCCTTGGCAACAAGATTCTTGAAGAAGCCCTTCTTTTCTTCCTGAACCTGAATCTTGCCATGAAGTCCCTTTACTTCTGTTACATAGATACCACTGACAGAAGCCTTTACTTCCTTTTTGACAGGAACGCTGTCAAAAATCTTCTCATCGCAGATAAGGCTCATAACACGATTTCCAACTCTGACCTTAAGGATTGGAAGCTTGGATCTGCGAAGAAGCTTGGGAGTCTGATCAATAACTGCCTGTGGAAGACCTGCTTCATTGAGTTTCATCCTCTTTTTGTCAATGATCAGCATGGTAACGGTCTGCTTCATAGCATCAAGCTGAACCTGCTGTTCTTCCTGCTTCTTCTGAGCTTTCTTACCAATAATAATAAGAGCAACAATTGCAGCAATAAGAATTACTGCAATAACAATAGCAACAATTAATCCTGTACTCAAAATAAAACCCTCCGATAAAAAACTAAATTGCAGACAATATTGTAGCATTCTTTGTCCCTTTAGTAAATAAATACTTTAATCTATTTGGAAGGTGTGGTAGTATAAAAAATATTGTTTTGCCTTTGACTACATTAATAAGGTAATAATATATGTTTTTTGCTTTAAAGGAGAATTATTATGAAGAAAAATCTATCGATACTTCTTGCAGGGGTAATGGCCTGCATGCTTTTTACTGCTTGTGGTAAAGAGGCTGCTGATACTGATAACAGCGCTGCAGATAATACAGCTGTAGCAGACAACAGTACAGAAACAGTAACAGCTGACAATACAGATGAAGCCGTTTCTGCAATAACAATTGACTTTGATAATCTTGAGACCAAGAACCTCAGCGATGTCAAGGCTGCTGATTATGTAACACTTGGAGATTACAATGGAGTAACTGTAGAAGCTTCTCTTAAGGAAGTTACAGATGCAGATGTAGAGGAATATATTGACAATCTTTTTACATCAAATCCTCCTATGGTCGAGGTTACAGACAGAGCAGTTCAGGATGGCGACACTGTTAATATTGATTATGTAGGAAAATATGCTGATACCAAGGAGGCCTTTGACGGCGGTACAGCATCCGGAGCTGAGCTTGTAATTGGCTCCAATACATATATTGACGGCTTTGAGAGCGGACTTATCGGTGCCAAGAAGGGAGAGACTCTTGATCTTAACCTTACTTTCCCTGAGAATTACGGCGCTACAAATCTTGCAGGAAAAGATGTTATTTTTACTGTAACTGTTAACAGCATCAATGTGGCATCAGAGGAAAAGTCAGATGCATGGGCAGCAGGCCTTGGTATCGAGGAAGTAACAAACCTTGAGCAGCTTAAAGCTTACGCACAGGGGCTTTTAACAGAGCAGGCTAAGGAAGAGTACGATTCAACTGTAGAAAATTCTGCAATACAGACTGTTTTTGACAGTTCATCTTTTGGAGATGTTCCTCAGGAGCTTGTTAACAGATATCTCATTCAGCAGAATCAGATGATTCAGTACCGTGCATCAATGTATTCTTACATGTACGGCTCACAGGTAACTGCAGATGATGTAGTTAATGTTTATATGCAGAATGAGGGATTTGTTGGTACTGCTGATGATTATCTCAACTCTATCGCAAAGGATATGGCTGATCAGTATCTTATGTTCCAGACTATTGCTGATGAGCAGGGTATCAACGTTACTGATGAGGAGATAGATGATTATCTCAAGGAAGCTTATGAGAGCGCTTCAAGCACAGCATACAGCACTTATGAAGAGTATAAGGCTTCTTTGGACCTTGAGGTTTACAGAGAGGGACTTATGGCTGAAAAGGTTGTAAAATACATTGTGGACAATGCGAATGTCGTTGAGACAGCTGCAGAGTAATATAAAAGCTAAAACAATAGCTTATAATAAGAATTCAAGGAGAAAAAATGATGAGAACTAAGATTAAAGAGCTGTTCAGAAACACCTCTGAATACGCTTCCAAAGAAGTGACCATCTGCGCTTGGGTACGTACGAATCGCGCACAGGCACAGTTTGGATTCCTTAACGTTAACGACGGTTCATTCTTCGAAAATTTACAGGTTGTTTACGATCAGGAACTTAATAATTTTGGGGACATCTCCAAGATAAGAGTAGGTGCCAGTGTCAAAGTGACAGGCAATGTGGTTCTTACTCCGGAAAATCAGCAGCCTTTCGAATTAAAAGCAACTGCAGTGGAGCTTTTAGGCGATTGCCCTGAGAACTATCCTATTCAGCCTAAACGTCATACAAGAGAGTATCTTCGTACTGTGGCACACCTTCGCCCACGTACAAATCTCTTTAGTGCAGTATTCCGTATCAGAAGTGTTGCTGCTATGGCGGTTCATACTTACTTCCAGGACAGAGGATATCTTTATGTACACACTCCTCTGATAACAGGTGCTGACTGCGAGGGTTCAGACCAGATGTTTAAGATTACCACCCTCAACATGAACGATCTTCCTAAGACTGAGGATGGTAACGTTGATTTCAGCCAGGATCTTTTTGGCAAGCAGTCCTTTATTACTGGTTCCGGACAGCTTCAGGGTGAGACTTTTGCTATGGCTTTCGGTGATATCTACACCTTTGGTCCTACCTTCAGAACTGAGAATTCCAACACCCAGACCCATGCTAACGAGTTCTGGATGATCGAGCCTGAGATGGCATTCTGTGACCTTGAAGGTCTTATGGATATCGAAGAGGACATGCTCAAGTTTGTTGTTAAATATGTATGTGACAAGTGCCCTGAGGAGATCAATTTCTGCGATAAGTTTGTTTCCAAGGGACTTAAGGACAAGCTTAATGATATCGTAAATGCTAAGTTTACCCGTATCAGCCACCATGATGTCATCGACATTCTCAAGAAGGCTGATGTTAAGTGGGAGTTCCAGCCTGACTATGGCGAGGACATTGCTAAAGAGCACGAGAAGTACATCGTTGAGTACTTTGGAGGCCCTGTATTCATTACAGATTGGCCTAAGGATATCAAGGCTTACTACATGAAGGTTAACCCTGACAACAAGACTGTTGCTGCAGTAGACCTTCTTGTTCCACAGGCAGGCGAGCTCATGGGCGGTAGCCAGAGAGAAGAGAATCTGGACAAGCTCATTGAGAGAATGGATGAGATGGGCGTTGATAAAGAAGGCATCGACTGGTACCTTGATACCAGAAGATATGGTGGATGCATCCATAGCGGCTTCGGTATGGGCTTTGAGCGTCTTATCATGTACTTGACAGGTGTTGAGAACATCCGTGACGTAATTCCTTATCCAAGAACACCTAGAAACTGCGAATTCTAATGGAATAGTGATCCTATAAGAGCTGTCGCTTGAGTTTTTTGTCTGGAGCGAGGCTCTTTTTTCATATTAAAAATCATGGCATAATATATTTAGGTAATTCTTAGAATCATGTAACAAGGGGGATAGGTGTGAAAAAAAGAAAACACATTCTTTTTAGAATAATAACTATAGCTCTTGTTATGTCTTTTGCCTTTGCACAGCCGCTTTCGGTTTATGCCACCACCAGCGAGGAGCTTGAGAAGAATCAGAAAAAACTCGAGCAGGAAGAGAAGGCGCTGGAGAAGCAAAAGAAAGATCTTGAAAAACAATCCAAGGACAGCCAGAACAAATTAAATAACGCCAACGACCAGATAAGCGATGCCTCCGAGGGAATGGACGAGACACAGGATGCCATAGATGAGACTTCACAGGAAATTGTGGGGCTTATGGCTGATATTGAGATGATCAGGGAAGATATCGCCAACAAGCAGGAGCAGATTGAGATTACACAGGCCGAGTATGATACAGCCAAGGCCAATGAAGAGACTCTTTACGCTGCAATGGTTCAGAGAGTCAAGTTCATGTATGAGAAAGGAAACCTTTCGTATGTGCAGATTCTTTTGACTGCTACAAGTTATGCGGATGCGCTGAACAAGGCGTCTTACGTCGAAGAGATGTATGAGTACGACAGAATAAAGCTTGCGGAGTATGTTGCTGCAAAAGAGGCAGCAGAAGCCTATGGGCAGCAGCTTGAAGCGGAAAAGTCCGAGCTTGAGACTTCGGAATATGAGCTTGAAGAAGAGCAGGCATACATGGAAGAACTTCTCGCACAGTACAAGGCGACCTATTCCGATTATGAGGTAAAGTTCGCTAAGGCCAAGCAGGATGCAGCTGTTTATACTGCTCAGATAAAAAGCCAACAATCTGGAATCGCAGCTCTGCAAAAGCAGATAGAAGCCAAGCAGAAAGAGGTTGATGCTGCCAAAAAGGCAACTGATGAGGCAAAGGAGGCAGAGAGGGCTGCAGCTGAGGCGGAGAGGAACAATGAATCCTCTAATGATAATGGGGGAAGTGATAGTGGTTCCTCAAGTAAATCATCCGGCTCAAGCAAGAGCTATTCCGCTCCGGGAAGCGCAACAGGGGCCAATATAGCAAAGTACGCCTGCCAGTTCGTGGGAAATCCTTATGTGCCAGGGGGTACAAGTCTTACAGACGGTGCAGATTGTTCAGGATTTGTTCAGTCAGTTTATAAGGCCTTTGGTATCTCGGTTCCCAGAACCTCATGGGCCCAGGGTAATTATGGAAGAGAAGTTTCCTATGCTGATGCACAGCCCGGTGATGTAATCTACTACGGCGGACATGTTGGGATTTACATCGGAGGTGGACAGATTGTTCATGCCAGCACCCAGAAGACCGGAATTAAATACAGCAATGCGACTTACAGGTCAATCATTACCGTGAGAAGATTTTTGTAGTATCAAAGATAAAAAGCCAATTGGCAATATGTACGCATTTTACATGTTGCTGATTGGCATTTTTATTGTTAATGAGAGTTGTTAATTCAAGTATCCTATTGTACAATAAAACGAAATCAGGGGTTTGGTTGTTCATTATCGGATTTCTGTAATATCATCTAAGAAATCATGATATCTTGAATGAAACATTCAAGATATCAGCAAACAAGCCTATTCCAGTCGACTTACGTCGAAGGGCTTGTTTGCCACCTGTATCATGTTCTCACGAAACCCGCAACAAGTGCGGATTTCTGTAATATCATTTAAGAACTCATTTCATTGGAGGTAGCATGGCTTCAGAAGAAAAAGTCATAGTCATTGATTTTGGCGGTCAGTACAATCAGCTGGTTGCACGCCGCGTCAGGGAATGCAATGTTTATTGCGAGATCTATTCCTATCGTACGCCCATTGAACAGATTAAGGAGATGTCCCCCAAGGGCATTATTCTGACAGGTGGTCCTAATTCCTGCTATGAAGACGGGGCACCGACCTACACCAAAGAATTGTTTGAGCTTGGAATCCCGGTTTTGGGACTTTGCTACGGAGCTCAGCTCATGATGCATGTTCTTGGAGGAAAGGTTGAGAAAGCACCTGTTCGTGAGTATGGTAAGACAGAGACACTTATCGACGGCTCAAAGGATGCACTTTTTGCAGGCGTTGAAGATAAGACAACAGTATGGATGAGCCATTTCGACTACATCAGCAAGGTGGCTCCCGGATTTGAAATCATTGCTCATACTGCTGATTGCCCGGTTGCGGCAGCAGCCTGTGAAGCGAAAAAGCTATATGCAATCCAGTTCCATCCTGAGGTTTTGCATACAGTAAAGGGCAAAGAGATCCTTCACAATTTCGTAAGGGGTATCTGCCAGACGTCTGGTTCCTGGAGAATGGATTCATTCGTCGAGAATACAATTAAGGACATTCGTGAGAAGGTCGGAGATGGCAAAGTTCTACTGGCATTATCCGGAGGAGTTGACTCATCGGTATTGGCAGCACTACTCGCTAAAGCTATTGGAAAGCAGCTCACATGTGTATTTGTTGACCACGGTCTTCTTCGCAAGAATGAGGGAGATGAGGTTGAAAGCGTATTTGGACCTGAGGGTAATTTTGATATTAACTTTATCCGTGTAAATGCAGCGGATAGATACTACGCTAAGCTTAAGGGCGTGGAAGAGCCTGAAAGAAAACGCAAGATAATTGGCGAGGAGTTTATACGTGTATTTGAAGAGGAAGCCAAGAAGATTGGTACAGTGGACTTCCTTGCTCAGGGCACGATTTATCCCGACGTTGTTGAGTCAGGACTTGGAGGCGAGTCCGTTGTTATCAAGTCACATCACAATGTTGGCGGACTTCCGGACTATGTGGATTTCAAAGAAATCATTGAGCCTTTGAGATCACTGTTTAAGGATGAGGTAAGAAAGGCCGGACTTGAGCTAGGACTTCCTGAGTATCTTGTTTTCCGTCAGCCATTCCCAGGTCCCGGGCTGGGCATCCGTATTATTGGTGAAGTTACAGCCGAGAAAGTCAGAATAGTTCAGGATGCAGATTACATATACAGAACAGAGCTTGCTCAGGCGGGACTCGACAAGCTTCCCGACCAGTACTTCGCAGCTTTGTCTAACATGCGATCAGTAGGCGTCATGGGAGATGAACGTACTTATGACTACGCAGTGGTCCTTAGAGCAGTTGAGACTGTAGATTTCATGACAGCCGAGGCTTCCCAGATTCCATTCGAAGTGCTCCAGCGTGTCATGAGCCGCATCATAAACGAGGTTAAAGGCGTCAATCGCGTAATGTATGACCTTACATCCAAGCCGCCAGGAACGGTGGAGCTGGAATAAAATATCGGGCGATATGTTATTTGGCCCTGGAAGCGCATATATGCGACTTCTAGGGCTTTGTTGTTATGCAGGCTGAAATTGTCAGAGGCTTATCTTTCAGGCATAACCATATGGAGATCCATACGGTTAGAAATATCTTTACTTTTTTTCTTTGTTGTTATATATTGTCAGTTGTATTTTAAGATAGTTCTTTACAAAGTTCATTTTGAAATGGCTGTTCTTTCTGGGACAGCTTGATAATTCCTAAAAATATAGGCAAAAAAGACGGCTTACGTGAGCAGTGGCTTTTTTTGAGCTACTATTCGCGTAGTGATAAACATGATATTTATGGCGTCTACGTGAGAGATTGCTCTCAATTATTGTGGGCCCCGTAGAAATAAATAAATTTTTGGAAAAAATACGTGAGAAGAGGTTTGCTGACAGAGATGTATCACGTAGAGTGCCAGAATATCTTTGCGATACTACGTGATAACAGTCAAAAGATAAAGTGTAGTCACGTAGATCTGAGTGAAGGAGTTTGGTGATGCAGAATTACAAGGAAGAATTGGAAAAACAAATACAGGAGATAGATGCTTTAATAGCCCAAATTGATAACAATACATTAAGGGTAAAGAATCTGAGCAAATGCGGAATTGCAATAAGTAAGAGCAACGGGAAAGACCAGTATTACTGGGTAGATAAGTTCACACAAAAACGGAAGTATGCGAGAGTCGAAGAAATTGGCAAGCTAAAGAAAGTAGCACAGCGCGATTATGAAATGCTACTTAAAAAGAAACTTGTAAAAATCAGAAATGATATTTGGGGGTTTTTAAAGCTCTATGACATAAAAGCGCTTGAAAATGTGTATATAGGGATGGCAGACGCAAGGAAAAAACTTGTTACACCGATTATTGAACCTCTGGAATTATATGTTGAGAATTGGAAGAAAGAAATCTACGAGCCGTTTGGATTTAATGAAAGCGTTACAGATTTTTTTTCTAATGATGGAATAAGGGTAAGATCAAAATCTGAGCTGATAATAGCCAATATGCTGGAACAAAATGGCATTCCATACAGGTATGAATATCCACTTATACTAAAAGGCATGGGAACTGTAAGACCAGATTTTACATGCCTTAATATCCGGACTAGAAAGGAATATATATGGGAACATTTCGGAATGATGGATAATATAGCTTATGCAAACAAGAATATAGTTAAGATAGAGTCATATGAGCAAAGCGGATACTTTCCTGGAAAAAACATGATTATGACCTTTGAGACTTCTCAACATGCAATCAGTTCTAATATAATAAAGGCTATGATTGAAGAATACCTGGTTTAGCAGGTTGTGCTTCTAAAGAGGGAAAAAGGCGAAACAGCAGTAGTTTAATTCAAAACTACGAATAAGAAACCATCACTACTACTATTCACACAACAGGAAAAAAGAATGGATAATAAGGCATTTGACTCAAAAAGGATAGCACAGGGCTATGCCAAGAGGCCCTGGCTTCATAAGTCTGTAATAGAACAGATTAAGAAAGATTGCAGTCTTCCCAAGGATTTTATGTTCAAAAATGGTCTTGACGTGGGCTGTGGAGCGGGGCTTTCCACCAAGGCACTAAGGCTCATATGTGACAAGGTAACAGGAACAGATATAGCAGAATCAATGATTGAAGTATGCGATGAGATTTATGGCACAGATCCTTCTTACTCCTTTTATGCTGCTAAAGCGGAAGAAACAAGAATCCCAAATAAAAAATATGATATTGTAACAGCTGCAGGATGCATCAATTGGGTGGAAAAAGAAGTTCATGACTAATATGGCGCAGGTTCTGGATGATAATGGGTTAGTTGTAATTTATGATTTTGGGATTACAGACAGAATGGTAGGAAATGATGATTATACCAGATGGTATCGGGATGAGTATCTGAGCAGATTTCCTAAGCCGCCAAGAAAAGAAAACAAGTGGAATCAGTCTGATCTGATCGATGGCTTTGTAATGGAAAAGCAGACGGAATATGACATGGAATACTCTTTTACTCTGGATAAGTTCGTGGATTTTATGCTGATCCAGTCCAATGTTAATGCTCAGATAGAGAGCGGAAGTGCCGTGTCAGAGGAGATAAAAAAATGGATGATGGAATCCTTGACGCCGGTTTTTGCTGGGAGAGAACGGCAGCTTGTATTCTATGGATACAGCTGGTATATAAGGAAAGGCATTTTAACGACGCAAAGTAAAGCGCAATAGAGGAGTTACAAGTATGGGATTCAATTGTGGATTTATAGAGGACAATCGTTGGTTTCGATATCGAGCTGCGGCAATCATAGTTGAAGATGGATGTGTATTATTTGCCGGAAATGAAAAGGATGATTATTTCTATTCTATAGGTGATGCTGTTCATATGGGAGAGACTGCCGAGGATGCGGTCAGAAGAGAAGTTTTTGAAGAGACTGGTATTCATTATGAAATTGATCACCTTGCAGTTATCCACGAAAACTTTTTTATAGATAATATGGGAACACAAAAAGATATGGATTGTCACGAGATTGCTCTGTATTTTGTGATGAAGTCCAGAGGCACTAAAGAACTAAAAAGCAAAAGTTTTACTCAGGGGGTAAGGGAGTACATGTATTGGCTTCCTATTGCGGAGCTCGGTAAATATAGGGCTTTTCCTTCATTTATGAAGGAATATTTACAATCTGAGCATGCGGGTGTTGAACATATTGTTACAGATGAGAGGATAAAAGAAGGGTATAAGTATCCGTTGAGAGAAGAGGCAGAGCGCTTATTGAAAGAAGCAGAAAGCTGTAATCCCGGACCATGGGGGAATCACAGCAGAACTGCGGCGCATTGCGCTGAAACTATTGCTGCAAAATCCGGAATGAATCCGGAGAAAGCATACGTGCTTGGACTACTTCATGATATTGGTAGGAAGTTTGGAAAACGGCATCTTGGTCATGTTTCCGATGGTTATTCATACATGATGACTCTTGGTTACGATGATGTTGCCAGGATATGTCTTACTCACTCTTTTAATGAAAAGGATATTTCAAAATACGTTGGAAATTTCGACACCACTGAAGAAGAGACTGCTTTGATAGTAGAGGGGCTGAAAGCAATCGAACTAGATGATTATGACCGATTGATCCAGCTCTGCGATTCAATTGCTGGAGCAGAAGGCGTTATGGATCAGATTGAACGAATGACGGATGTAAAGATTCGGTATGGTGCATATGATCAGGAAAAGTGGGACACCAACATAACACTAAGGGAGTATTTTGAAGATTTGATGGGAGAAGACCTATACGTAGCAGTTGATAAAGATAATTACAAACCGGAGTAATGAGAAGGAACTGCAGAACACATATTCTTGCGATACAATGGCTGTATCAAATGTATTATAAATGTCATTTCAGTCTGCTTTTTGTAGGAACATAGTTCCAGTTATGCTACAATCACATTGTCAGCGTGACAATAAAATGACAATACAATCCTAGAAAAATGTATTGAAATCATTCAAACCGTTCAGAAATGAACTGTTAAACAAACCTAAATCCAGCATCAACACGTAGCTCAAAAAATATACTTGCGAACTGGAATAGTACATCTGTGTTATATTGTTCATCTGGTACAGATAATGTTAATAGATTGCAGGTAATCCTTGTGATTGCCTGCAGTTTTATTTTGGGAAAATATTGTTGTACCCGATGAGAGAATATATACGTTGACAACGTATACAAGCTGATTTATACTTTATTAAAGTATAAAGATGTTTTTGGAGATGATAGTATGGATATTTCAGAAAAAATAAAGGAATTACGAAAGAAAACGGGATTATCACAAAGTAAATTTTCTGCTAAATTTGGAATTCCCGTAAGAACTCTTCAGCAGTGGGAACAGGGAATAAGCGCCCCTCCGGAATATTTGGTCAGAATGATGGCGTATATCATGCTGCTTGAGGAAAATGGGCAAATAAAAGATGAAGAATCTATAAGGGGGAAACATGCAGATGGCAAATGATAAAGTTCAGTTATTTGAAGACCGGCCGATAAGGACAGCATGGGTAGAGGATGAGGAAGAATGGTATTTTTCGGTTGTGGATGTAGTTGGTATACTGACTGAACAACCTGATATCGATGGTGCAAGGAATTATTGGAAAGTATTGAAAAATAGACTTAAAGAAGAGGGGAGTCAGTTGGTTACAAATTGTAACCAACTGAAAATGAGATCGCCGAAGGATGGCAAAAGATATAATACCGATGTAGCAAACACCGAACAATTGCTTCGCTTGATCCAATCTATTCCTTCAAAAAAAGCTGAGCCATTCAAGCTGTGGCTTGCTCAGGTTGGTCGCGAGCGAATTGAAGAAGTAATAGATCCTGAGCTGACTATAGAACGCGCTTTGGAAACCTATGCTAAAAAGGGCTATTCAAGAGAGTGGATTAATCAGCGTTTACAGGCAATTCAGGTAAGAAAAGAACTTACAGATGAATGGGACAAACGTGGCGTCAAGAAAGGCGTAGAATATGCAATCCTGACAGATGAGATAACGAAAGCCTGGTCTGGGATGACAACGCGACAGTATAAGAATTTTAAAGGGCTGAAAAAAGAAAACCTCCGGGATAATATGTCCACTTTGGAACTTGTACTTAATATGTTGGCTGAGGCTACCACCACGGAAATATCAAAGCAAAAACAACCGGAAACCTTTGAAGAAAGTCGAATGGTTGCAATTGAAGGTGGAGAAGCCGCAGGAGAAGCAAGAATGGCTGTAGAGAAGAGAACGGGAAAGCCGGTGATTACAAATAAAAACGCGGCACAATTGCAGGATTTGGTTACGGGTCTCATAGAAACTGTTAATGACAAGCGCGATGATCAAGAAGAGGAATGAATTAATAAAGAAGTGGCAATA
>JAFPVA010000163.1 GCA_017413105.1 Butyrivibrio sp.
TCCTGTGCCATGCAGGCATCAAGGATAGCATCAGAGATGTTATCGCAGATTTTGTCTGGGTGTCCTTCTGTAACTGATTCGGATGTGAAAATAAACTTATCCATTCTTTTGTCCTTTCTGTGTATCAACACACATATTTCATGTGAAGCAGCATAAACTCGAAATTGCAAAGCAATTCCTCGTTCATGTTGCTCGCCATATATCCGGCAAAAAACATCTGCATAAATGCATGTTTTTTCCGGATGCATGGCTCTGCTTCACATGAAAAAAACCGCTTGTCTGGTGCGTGCTACACAAACAAGCGGAACTGATTGGTTTCAGATCCTCTTATTGCTCGTAAAATCTCTGCTATTGCAGAAATAGTTGCACGCTCAGGTTGGCACCTTCCTGAATTATCAAGGGGTTGCCGTGGCTTCACAGGTCCTATGTACCTCCACCACTCTGAATAAGAGAACTAGTTAAAATATATAATTTTCATACCGGACATTTCTTGTCCGTTAATGAATGATAACTTATAGCATTCAATAAATCAATACATTTTTTTATTATTTTACAAGATGTTAACAATTAGTACTTATTTCTCGCGCATCTCAAAGTGCCTGTCTTCATCAATAAGTCCCAGCATTATCCTGGCAAAATTCGGATCAAACTGGGTCCCTATGCCTTTTTCAATCTCCGACCTGACAGTGAGCTGTGGCATAACCGATCTGTAGCTTCGTCTGCTTGTCATGGCATCATAGGCATCCGCCACAGCAATAATCCTGGCTTCTTCCGGTATGGCATTGGCTGCAAGGCCATCAGGATAGCCCTTGCCATCATATCTCTCATGATGCCATCTTGCACCAATTGCCATCTTTGGATTTTCTTTTATACTTCCTAGGATCTTGCTTCCAATAACAGGATGCTGCTTTATCATCTCATATTCTTCTTCAGTCAATCTATCCGTTTTATTTATCACCTCATCCGGAACACCAATCTTACCAACATCATGCAAAAGACCCATCATGTATATCTCCTGCTGCCTTGCCTCGGAGTATCCTGCTCTTACAGCTATCATCCTTGAATACTTTGCTACCCTGGATGAATGACCGTTCGTATAAGTGTCCTTTGCATCAATAGCCTCTGCCAGCGCACTTACCACTTCCATGTTGAGTTCTTCAATTTTCTTGTAGTTATTCTGCTCAATTCTATAGCCAAAGTAATAGAAGAACATGATCAGCAGGAATATTATGATTGATACCATAATATTTACAGCAAGCTGCGAGTGAACTCCTTCCAGGAGTTCATCATTGCTAACTACCGTAACTACAATCCATTTCTCCAGTGTAACACAGACGAAAAGCGTGCAGTTTTCACCATCAAGTGTCGTGTCAAAACGCCCCTCGCCAAGAGAAATGACACGTTCGTCAAAAACATCGGAAAAGTTTTTTCCATTCTGTGTCCGGTCAGCGTGCGCAACAACAAAGCCATCGGGATTTAGTACCATTCCGTAGCCTTTTCCTGCTATGTTTATCTGCTCTGCTATCTCCTGAACATGGTTGACAATTACATCCAGCGCTACAACATTTGGAGTTGCAGATCCATCTTTGTCCTCCTTAAGACTTTTGGCAAAAGTAATGACAATATCTCCTGTCTGGGCGTCCACATAGGGAGTTACTATTGTAATTTCACCCTTGGCATTTATAGCCATCTTGTACCAGTCTCTTTCTACCGGATCATATCCCTCCGGCGGAACCCATCCTGAGCCATCCATGTAGGTTCCATCAACATAGGCATATATACCGGTAAAGTTCTCATCAAACTGCTCCGCCTGAAGCCTTGTCTGAACCTCCAGATACTGATATATTTCCTCATTAGTCGCGCCATTTTGCTCCATCAGCTCTATGGAATCAGCGACTACTCTCAGTGTAGTTTCAGCCACAGTCAGGTAATTCTCAAGCTCAGCCGCCTTAGAATTAACTACATCCTTTGCATCCTCATAGATTTCAGTCACAGATGCATCATAGAGAAGCATTGTATTGTAGATAACGTCAAAGAGCACCAGTGAAAAAGTTATCACGATAGTAAAAATAAAACTGAATCTGTTTCTTTTCCCCTGATCTATATCCTGTCCTTTTTCCCTTACCCTCGCATAGTGCCTGTTGATCTCGTAAATCAGCAGCAGAATGATAAGGCACATTACTACCGATATCGCAAAGAGCATTACCGTGACCTTGTCGGAAGCCACTGTTCCAATATGTAGCTCAGGGATCGATTCTTTCAATATAGTTGCTAAGGCATAGCCACCAAGCGATGCCCCACTTATCAAAGCCGTTACAATTGCCTGAAACAGTACCTGATAGCGGGATTCTGCCAGACTGACGGTTGTATTAATGTTAGAATCCGACAAACCATAGTCTTTATCAGCTGCCCACACAAACATGATACTTACCATAGCAGCTAAAATACCGCAATAAAAATACGGATTAATAAGTTCGTGGCTCCAGGAAAAGCAGGAGGACGTCCACATACCGTACTCCAGCATCAGATAAACCAGAACCATTATTGCAAGATACGGCTTTTTCTGTCCGCTCCTTCTGTTCTTCCAGTAATATAAAATCTGCTGCATACATAGCATCATCGTGACTGTCGTAAAGCCCACCTGCCACAGATTATTAAAGATTCCTCCATACTGGATATAGATCATGAACTGGTAGATATTGGTAACCAGAGGCCACACCATAAACGGGTGAAAATAGTGCTTTGCACTATCGGCCCTCATATAGATAACTGCAATCAATAGAACCACATAAGCGACATTCCAGCCAAAATAAGCCAAAAATTCTGATACTTCCGGATAATCTCCCATTACAAGCGAATAGATTGTCCAGTAATAATCGCTTAAAAAATTGGACAAAAAGAAAAATATAAGAATAAGAAACCCACGCTTTGGCGCTTTAATATACTTAAATAGGCATCCTAACAGACCTACGATCGTAGCAAGCAAGGTCAGCATATTTTCAAAATTATCAAGTAACATATTATGCTATCCTCAAATAACTATCACAAGTCAATTGCATCCACTATTATTATGTCTTATTTTTCCGCAAAAATATATTAAATAAATAATAAATCTTTATCTATATTGCGACAAAAAAGCAAAAATAGAAGGAGCGTCGCCCCGATGACTAATCATCCAGAGCAACGCCCCTCTCTTTATACTGTATTGTTATTCGTTGGCATTGCCCTTGAAAATTACAATGCCTTTCTTCTTAAGTTTCTTTGGTGCCTCTGATGCAGGCTTTGCATCAGTAGCTGCAGGTGCTGCTGCCTTAACCGGCTTTGGAGCACCAGCTCCCTCACTGCCTGCAGGCTTGGAAACCGGCTTGGAAACCGGCTTTGCTGCAGGTTTCTTCACAACTCCGGCCGCATCTGCTACCTGCTGAACAACAGAGGTTTTCTTAGGCTTAGCTGCTGTCTTGGCTGCACTGTCTGCAGCCTTTGGAGCAGGTCTTGTAGCCGCCTTAGCTGCTGCCTCTGCTGCAACCTTGGCAGGGTCCTGAAGCTTCATGGTTAGTGAAATTCTCTTTTTATCCAGCTCAACATCAAGAACCTGTACGTCTACAATATCACCGACACTTACAGCCTCAAGCGGATGCTTGATGAACTTATCTGTAATGTGGGAAATGTGTACCAGTCCATCCTGATGAACACCTATATCTACAAAACAGCCAAAGTCGATTACGTTTCTGACTGTACCCTTAAGGATCATGCCAGGCTTAAGGTCCTTCATATCAAGGACATCGCTTCTAAGGATAGGAGCAGGCATGTTCTCACGAGGGTCACGGGATGGCTTCTCAAGCTCGCTGAGGATATCTGAAAGAGTGATCTCTCCAACTCCAAGTTCCTCTGCAAGTTTCTTCTTCTCAGCCTCAGTTACGCGCTTAGAAAGTGATCCGGTACCTGCGCCTGAGTTTGATGAAGCGGCTTCGCTAGCGCTGCTTGTGTTCTTACCTGAACCTGACTTTTCTGCTTTTTCATCCTCAACCACAGCAAGATTGCTTCCGGCCAAAGCTGCTGCCAAAGCTGCTCCCATTGCTGTGCTGGTATTTCTGATAACAACCTGCTTAGGCTTCTTCTGTGGACGAGGCTTCTCCTCCTCGGCAGGAGCAGGCTTCTCCAACACAGCCTTTGCAGCGTTCTTCTGAGCTGCCCTTACATCATCAAAGGTAATTCCCAGCTTGTCCATGAGCTTAAGCGTAGCCTCATAGGATTCAGGGTGCACACTGGTTGCATCCAGAGGATTTTCCCCATCGGCAATCCGGAGGAATCCTGCACACTGCTCATAGGCCTTAGGTCCGAGCTTAGGAACGTTAAGGAGCTCTGCACGGCTCTTGAACTTACCATTCTCCTCTCTGTAATCAACGATATTCTTGGCAATTACCTTGCTGATACCAGAAATATACTGAAGAAGTGGCGCGGAAGCAGTATTAAGATCCACACCAACCTTGTTAACGCAGTCCTCAACGACACCTTCAAGAGTCTCGCCCAGCTTCTTCTGGTTCATGTCATGCTGATACTGGCCGACACCGATGGACTTTGGATCGATCTTAACAAGCTCTGCCAGAGGATCCTGAAGTCTTCTTGCGATAGAAGCTGCACTTCTCTGTCCCACATCAAACTGAGGGAACTCTTCGGTTGCCAGCTTACTTGCTGAGTAGACTGAAGCACCTGCCTCGTTTACGATCACGTACTGAACAGGTCTGTCCAGCTCTTTTATCAGCTCAACGATTACCTGCTCTGACTCTCTTGATGCTGTTCCGTTACCAACAGAAATAAGATCAACATCGTATTTATCTATGAGCTTCTTGAGCTCAGCCTTTGATTCCTCAACCTTGTTCTGAGGTGCTGTAGGATAGATGACCTTTGTATCAAGGACCTTGCCTGTAGCATCTACGATAGCAAGCTTACAACCGGTTCTGAAAGCAGGGTCCCAGCCAAGTACTGTCTTGCCTGCGATAGGTGGAGCCATGAGGAGCTGAGTTAAGTTCTTGCCAAATACTGTAATGGCGCCATCCTCAGCCTTCTCTGTAAGCTCATTTCTGATATCACGCTCAATTGCAGGTGCTATAAGTCTCTCATAGGCATCCTGGTTGATCTCCTCGATTGCAGGAGTTGTGATAGGATTGTCATTTTTAAGCATCTTCTTGTTGAGGTACTGAAGGATCTGCTCCTCCGGAGCCTCAATCTTAACCACGAGGAATTTCTCAGCCTCGCCTCTGTTAAGGGCAAGTACTCTGTGTCCAAGAACTTTTTTAACAGGCTCCTCATAGTTGTAATACATCTCGTACACGCTCTGAGTCTTCTCATCCTTGGCTCTGCTGGTGAGAACGCCCTGATCCATTGTGGCTTCTCTGATATATGCTCTGAAATCAGCGTTGTCGGAAACATCCTCGGCGATAATATCCATAGCGCCCTGGATAGCCTCTGCGGCGTCGTTTACACCCTTCTCAGGATCAACGAAGGCTGCTGCCTCTTCAGCCAGAGGCTTTGTTGTTTCCTGAGCCAAAAGAATATTTGCAAGACCTTCAAGTCCCTTCTCTCTTGCAACGCTGGCTCTTGTCTTTCTCTTTGGTCTGTAGGGAAGATAAAGATCTTCGATGGCAACCATAGTTTCTGCGGCAATGATCTTGGCCTTTAATTCATCGGTCATCTTGCCCTGTTCCTCGATAGAAGCAAGCACCTGCTCACGTCTCTCTTCCAGCCCTCTCAAATACTTAAGTCTCTCGTCAAGATTTCGGAGCTGCTCGTCGTTAAGGGATCCTGTGACCTCTTTTCTGTACCTGGAAATGAAGGGAATGGTGTTGCCCTCATCAATCAGCTTTACAGCTGCCTCCACCTGCCATTTTTCAACATTAAGTTCCTCTTTGATCTTTAATACAATGTCCATACTTTCCTCACAAACCCAATTATTAAGTAAACTCTGTGCTAATTTTTACTTAAAGTTTCATAAACAGCACACACTCCCTTATTATACCAATGCTTTTGCACTGTTTTCAAGCCTTTCAAAAAGTCCCTAAACATTGTAAATCTAGCTTTTTTAGTGTAAAATTTACTATAAGAACCTATGTTTTGAGAGGCATACTTTGATCAACAACAACTACGACTATAATATGGCTCACAACGAGCTTGATAAACACGTAAATATGGCGCAAATAGCCTTGATAATGGGGCTGCTTTCCATTCCACTCAGTTTTTTTCTCTATACAGGAATCATCCTTGGTGGCATGGCAATAATTTTCGCCATTCTTTCCAAAGGGACTGCAGACAAGCTTTTGTCTCAGGCCAAAAAAGGTATTATTTACGGGACAATCGGACTGGTTCTGGGATATGGGGTCATGATCTCAAACTTCCACACAGTTCTTACCAATCCTGACTACCGCCAGGAGCTTAACCGAATGTCCGAGCAGATCAACGGCGTTAGCTTTGACGACATGTTAGAAGAGCTGGGAATCGAGTTTTAAGCGCAGGAAGAAGGTGCCTATGAGTATGATCGGTGCGATAGGTGGCGGATTTAACGCGTATGTAGGTGGTGGCTTATTTAGTTCAGCAGACAATGCTGCCAAGACCGGGGCCGCAGGTGTAAATGCCTCGGAGGACAGTAAGCCCATCCTGAACCCAAGTGAATCAACAGAAAGAGCTCCGGGAAAGCTATCATCTCCTGCAGAGTGCGAGACCTGCAAGAACCGCAAATATCAGGATGGTTCTGATGAGATGGTTTCTTTTAAGTCGGCCCAGCATATCAGTCCGAATGCTGCTGCCGCAAGAGTTCGTGGTCATGAGGCTGAACATGTCAGCAATGCTTACAAGGAAGCTGCCCAGCATAACGGCAAGGTACTGCAGGCTTCCGTAGCGCTTAAAACAGCAGTGTGTCCCGAGTGCGGACGCGTTTATGTATGCGGTGGGGTTACCGCAACCAAGATAAAATATAGCAATGAAGATAATCCTTATCAGCAGGCAAAAAAGAGGCTTGATAAACAGGGCCTTTTGGGAGCGAACATAGACCTTGCTGGATAAGGCAAGGGGAGAATAGCTTCAAATGTCTAACACCTTTTCGACAGCTTCGCTGAAAGCAATAGCAAAAGAGAGATCTCTGGACAAGTATGGGACTCTGATAGCAGCAAATGTTATCATATTTGTATTACAGATTATCATTTCCGGTGTAACAACCATTTCCTCTTCCGGAAACATCCTTATTTTTGTTATCAATCAGTTTATCACTCTGATAGTAAATATTCTTTTGGGTGTTCTTGTATCAGGTAAGGCTTACCTGTACATGAATCTTGTTTATTCCCAGACCATTTCAGCATCAGATATTTTTTTCGGGCTGAAACAGCATCCTGAAAAGGCTGTGATCATTCAGTCTCTTTTTGTTGTGGTTGATTTCCTGGTAAGTCTTCCCGTAGCCCTGATCATGTTTTTCTTTAACCGAAATCCATCCACCAGTCTGTATATCGCTTTGGCTGTTGCGCTGGTTTTGGGACTTATTGTCAATATATTTGTTTCACTTACTTATTCACAATCTTTTTTCCTTCTGCATGATTTTCCTGACAGATCGGCAAAAGAGCTGCTGGCCACCAGCAGAAATCTCATGAGAGGAAACAGACTAAAGCTTCTCTATGTGAACATCAGCTTTATTCCTTTGTACATCCTTGGAGCTGTCAGCATGTTCATCCCGCTTTTGTGGATAAGTGTCTACCGTTATGCTACTGTTGCAGTTTTTTACCAGGATCTAATAGCAAAGGCAGGTCACAACAATGGACTTAATTGATGCAATCCGCGCTATCGACAAGCCTCATGAAGATGACGTCCTTAAAAGGCTCTACACTGTCTGGGGCGAGAAGCTTGACGAGAACCATGTCCTAAAGGAATATCCACGCCCTCAGTTTCAGAGAGACAACTACACAAACTTAAATGGCAAATGGGAGTATTGTATAGTTCCAACAGACAGCGGAAAAAGCATTCCTTCCAGCATGGACGGTGAGATTCTTGTGCCATTTTCTCCGGAATCCATGCTATCGGGGGTAGAACGCCGCCTTGAGCCCTACCAGTACCTGTGGTACAAAAGAGCTCTTCCTGACTTAAAACGCACTTTGCCCGGTTCCAGATTTTTACTGCATTTTGGCGCCGTAGATCAGTTCGCCGATGTATTCATCGGGTCCACCCATGTAGGTTCTCACAGCGGTGGTTATCTCCCCTTTACCTTTGATATTACGGATTTTCTTACTTTCTCCGAAGACAGAATGTCCCTAAAAGATAATATGCTCCATGTCAGAGTATCCGACACCAGCGATTCCTCCTATCACAGCAGAGGAAAGCAGACCTTAAAGCGCGGCGGAATGTACTACACTGCCCAGAGCGGAATATGGCAGACTGTCTGGATTGAGGAAGTCCCTGATACGTACATAAGAGAACTCAGGATAAAGCCTGAAGCCGACCTTAAAACTCTTTTGGTGGAAGTATCCACGAATCATCCCACCAAGGTTACAGTAAAAATTCCGGGGCATGAACTGGTAAAATCACCATCTTCATCAGATACTAAAGGAAGTACTTTTGCAGAGGACATCTCTTTTTCTTCCGACACATATCCGAGCGAGATTGAGAATCATTCTGCCGCAGCACCTTCCTATTATCGCTTCACCTTTACGCTGGAGGAACCCCATTTATGGAGTCCTGAAGACCCATATCTGTATCCGTTGCAGGTAGAATCTGAGCAGGATCATGTAAGCTCATATTTTGCCATGCGCTCTTTTACCATTGAAAAAGACTCTGCCGGCATAAGCAGATTTTGTTTAAATCACAAGCCCTACTTCCTAAACGGTGTTCTTGACCAGGGCTACTGGCCTGACGGTCTGTACACCGCCCCATCGGATGAAGCCCTTATCTTTGATATTACAGAGATGAAGCGCCTTCATTTCAACATGATGCGCAAGCATATCAAGATTGAATCTGCCCGCTGGTACTATCACTGCGACAGACTTGGCATGATAGTATGGCAGGATATGGTAAGCGGCGGCTCTTCTTATGCCAAGCCCGTTGTGTCATATCTGCCCACTCTTTTCCCAAAGGTATTTGGAAAAATGTCTGACGGTCCCGCTTACTACAAGACCTTCTCCAGAGGCTCTGCGGAAGGGCGAAAAGAGTGGCTTAAAGAGATGCAGAACACCATCAGTTACCTGTACAACGTCCCGAGCATCGGTACCTGGGTTCTTTTCAATGAGGGCTGGGGACAGTTCAACGCCGCAGGAGCCACTGTCCTTGCACGAGAAATGGATGATTCAAGGCCCATAGATCAGGCCAGCGGTTGGTTTGATGAGGGTTCCGGCGACTACAGAAGCGTTCACAACTACTTCCGTCCTCTTGTGGTGGAGGAAGACTCTGCGGGAAGAGCCTTTGTCATCTCCGAATATGGCGGATTTTCACTGCATATTGATGAACACTCCAGTGTCGATCGCATCTATGGCTATAAAAAATTCGACACCACAGATGCCCTTGGTGTCGCATACTACAATCTTATAAACGGAACCTTAAAGCCTCTGGTTTCAAAAGGGCTGGCCGGAGCTGTCTACACCCAGGTCAGTGACGTGGAGGAGGAAGTCAACGGTCTTATGACCTATGACAGAAAGGTCACCAAGATAAACCCTAACCTAGATCCCAGTCTCTTAGATAACATGCACAAGGCTCTTAACCAATAAGAATGAGTTCTTGGATAAAATTACAGAAATCCGCACTTGCTGCGGGTTTCGTGAGAACATGATTCAAGAGTCAACCAAGCCCTGCGACGTTAGTCGCCTTCAAATGGCTTGGTTGATACATTCTTGGATTTTATATCCAAGA
>JAFPVA010000164.1 GCA_017413105.1 Butyrivibrio sp.
ATATTGTTTATAACAATTTCCCATGGCCAACAGTTAAGGAAGATCAGAGAAAGACGATTGAAAAGACGGCGCAAGGCATTCTGGATGCTCGAGCACTTTATCCGGATAGCAGTCTTGCAGAACTTTATGATCCCGATATGATGCCACCAGAACTTGTGAAAGCCCATACAGCTAATGATAAAGCTGTTCTTGATGCTTACGGCTTCAAAGGTACACCTGCATACTCCTCAGAGGCAGCCTGCGTGGCAGAACTTTTGAAAATGTATCAGAGTATGGTGGAAAAGAATGCTTAATGAACTGATGAGGTGATATTAGTGGTTGTTCAGAAGGAACTGTTTGGCGAGAGCAAACACATCGAATTTAAAGAAGAGATCCCTAAGAAACATGAGAAGTTTCTAAAGGATATTATTGCCTTTGCCAATACTTCCGGAGGAAAAACCATCGTTGGCATAGTTGATGATACCGGAGAGGTAGTAGGATTGGGAGATCAGAATCCTTTTAAGCTTTCGGATTCTATCTCGAATATGGTATCCGATGCCTGCACACCCCAGATCAATATGGAGATTACACCTAAGACGATTGGTGATAAGACAGTTCTTGAAGTAGAGGTCTTTCATGGCAAATACTGTCCATATTATCTTACATCTGTAGGTAAAGAGAAGTCAGCATATGTCAGGGTTAACGGAACCAGCAGACCGGCAGATGCAAGGACTTTGAAGGAACTGGAGCTTATGGGTCAGCAGCTCTCCTATGATACGATGAGAGAAATCGGGGAAAACTATGATTCGACCGCAGCAAAGCAGCTTATGGACGGTATGTATCAGAAGGCCATTGATGCGTGCAGAAATGAATCAGAGCGTGAGGAAGTGCATCCTCTGACACTGGCAAAGCTGGAGGATTTCGGTATCTTGTGTAAAGACGGGAAAGATTATGCACCGACTCATGCATATACACTCCTTACAAATCCAAAAGACAGGAATATTAAAATACAGTGTGCTCTTTTTAAAGGCATGGAGCGTGATGAGTTTATAGATAAGAAGGAATTTCGAGGAGCAGTTCAGGATCAGGTGGAAGAAGCATATCAATTTGTGCTTCGCCATATAAACATGGGAGCTGTTATAGATGGATTATACAGGCACGATGTATATGAGCTTCCGACAAAATCGATCAGGGAGATAATCGCAAATGCCTGTCTGCACCGCAGCTACATGGATTCATCATCAATTCAGGTTTCGATCTATGATGACAGACTGGAAGTGGATTCTCCCGGTATGCTTTATGATGGTCTTAATATAACGGAAGCACTTTCCGGAAAATCGAAATGCCGGAATAAGGCAATAGCGGAGGCTTTTCAGTATATGAAGATCATCGAGGGCTGGGGAACCGGACTGCCGAGGCTTTTTCGCCAATGCAGGGAAAGAGGACTGCCGGAGCCTAAGTTTGAAGAATTTGGCGATGGCATAAAGGTGACCATTTACAGGAGATCGGATAGTGAATGGGTAAATGGAACTACCCAATCGACTACCCAAACTACCCAATTACCCGATGGAAGAAAAATGTCGGATGTTGAAATTCACATAGTCGATGCCATGAAGGAAAACAGCAAAATCACTCAAAGTCAATTGGCAACACTGCTTGGCATAGATATAAATACTGTAAAGTATCATGTTCGTAGCTTGAGTAAAAATAATGTTATAGAACGCAAAGGCAATAATAGGAGCGGCGAATGGGTAGTTCTGATTTCTGATTATACAAAGTGGAGGCAGAAATATTTTGATAATGCAGGCACGGAGGATTTTCAAGCGGCGGCGATAGCATATGCCAAGAATAATCCTTCATAAAGCAAATTTGCCATGAAGTCGAAAGTATAAAAGAAAGTGTTGACAAGGAGTAAATGCTATGAGAAGCTTGACCAGACCAGACCAGACCA
>JAFPVA010000165.1 GCA_017413105.1 Butyrivibrio sp.
CGCCCTCAGCCAGAGGAACATTCTTCCAATCAAGATTCTTTGGTCTGTCAAACTCAAACTGTGCCCCTAATATATCTCCTAAAACTGCTCCCTTTACTGCCATCTAAATCACTCCTATCTATCCCTGACCAGCGCTATCGAAAAAGTTTACCATTTCCACTACTGAATATGTTTACCACCAGCGCTGACGAATTTCTTTACCACTCATTATTCTTGTAACATCCGGACAACAATCCTGAATTATCCGGACAAAATTATCTCCTTACCTTTCTGCCTCTCTTTTGGAAGTCTGCATTGATTTCTTCATTCCATCCACTTCCAGTCAAGCACTCATCTACTTCAGCTGAGCAATCCGCCATCATTACTGAACAGACAGCATTTGAAACTCCTGCGTAAACCTTCGCTGTTCCGATATTATCACTCACGTAGTTAACTGCTCTGTCTTTGCGGATTCCGTACTTCTGAGCCTCAGCATAAGCATCAATATTGGCTCCGATAAAAATAAACTCCCAGCCATATTTCTTTTGCTGCTTCTTGACCATCTTTTCGATCTTCTCGCGAGAGTATCTACTGCTGGCATTCTCCATCCCGTCGGTAGTGATTACAAAAATAGTCTTCTCAGGCCTGTCTTCTTCCCTTGCATATTTGTGAACGTTGCCGATGTGATGAATTGCTCCGCCAACCGCATCCAGAAGAGCTGTGCAGCCTCTGACGTAATACTGCTTATCAGTCATCTTCTCTATCTTTTCAATCGGCACTCTGTCATGGATAACCTCGCACTCATCATCGAAAAGAACCGTAGAAACCACAGCCCTCTCACCTGTCTTTTTCTGCTTTTCCATCATGGCGTTGAAACCTCCGATGGTGTCCGCCTCAAGACCGCCCATTGAACCTGATCTATCTAAAATGTAAACAATCTCTGTATATCCTTTACTCATCTCTTTTGCCTCCGTCATTACATCCGTAGCTCACCTACACTTCGTTTCGGATACAGTCTCACTAAGCTTGCATGCAAAGCTAAGTTCGACTAGTACCTGCAGTGAGCTGTTTCCTTTGTTCTGATGTAATAATACCTTTTTGGCAAAAGAAATAGGTCAACCCGAAGGCGACCTATCCAATCAGCCATTTGACAGCGGATCCAATCCGTAATCAAACAGCACTATATCTATCTTCATAACGTTATAGTCTTCATGCCTGATGAAATACTCAACTATCACATCCGTCTGCGATACCGGAGACAGCGCATATCCAGCAAGTCTAAGGAAATCCACTGCCTCATCCATGCTCAGCTTAAGACCCACTGCAAGCGCTAAGACCTTTTCTTTTGATGGCTTAACCTGGCCCTTGATCAACTTGGAAAAATACTGCTTTGAAATATTCGCTGCAGCATAAACCTCAGAATTCTTGAGTCCCTTCTTGTTGATCAGCTGCTGAAGATGCTTTTCAAAAGAATCCGTGTACATGCTCTTTAACGCATCGTCAAGAGACTCTGCTTTTGGGAAGGCAAAGAGCCCCTTCTTAGATGGTGCAGCTCCGGTAGCACTCAGAGAAGACATCATAGGAGCACCATAAATCTCATTCTCCTTAGGTGCGCTTCCAATACCTTCTGATTCAAATTCTTTGTAATTTTCACGTCTTCTATCACGAGGCCGCTCTAATCTATACTCTTCATCAAGAGTCTCAGTAACATAGTCATCATCAATGTAGCTACGTACTTCCTCGCCAAGTTCTCCGGAAATCCTTACAGACTTCTGTCCGAACACCACCAGGAAGATTTCCATCTCATGCTCTGTGAGGAACCTGGTAAAAGAATCCACGGCAATTTCAATTCCAAGCTTCTGAGGAAATCCATAGGTTCCAGTTGCAAGAAGCGGAAAAGCAATGGACTTGCATTTATGCTTATAGGCCAATTCCAGAGATTTGTCATAGCAGGCCTTCAGAAGATCTTCCTCGCCATGATCTCCGCCATCCCACCAAGGACCGCTGGCATGAATTATATATTTTGCAGCAAGGTTAAAAGCAGGAGTAATCCCTACTTCTCCCGGCTCCAGGCGACCTATCTTTGCACGTGCGGTAAGAAGTTTCTCTTCTCCTGCAGCTTTATATATGGCAGAATCAACGCCAGCACCAATCGCAACCTCCGGATTTGCTGTGTTAACTATGGCATCTGCTTTTACTTTTGTAATATCATTTCTGATAATTTGAAATGGCATGGTCGTTCAACCTCAGTATTTATCACCAATTTCCTGGTATCAGGAAAATCGTGCTGTCATCAAGGATTACATCTTTTGCAAGGATCATACCCTTGCTGAATCAGCTCATCCCTTGTGCCTTCATAATACATTTTATTCTTTTCTTTCATATCTTTCACGCTATCGCAGGTCGGATTATGAAACTTCTTGGAATTCTTATTAACAACGTAGGTTGTTCCTGAAGGAGCAGCATCATTACTCTTCGCAGGAGCAGATCTGTCTACAGTTGTTCCGCCAGTGCCACCTGTAACTACAAATTCATCTGCACTTACACTCTTCTTATAGTTCGGATCTACCTTATTGCTGCCATTAGAATAATTGATGATTACTCCTGGCTGCACGTTGTAGCAGTATACGTTAAAAGAAATCCCTTTCCCCTTATCCTCTACGGAATATGCTTCAATCTGAACTCCGCTGCAGAGAAGGTTTTTGCCTTCGAACACAGGAGTAACTCTGTACATTACATGGTTGCCGGTGCTGCGGACATAGTCAGCAACCTCATTCTCATAAGGCAGCATACCTTCAACATTCATGTAACGAGTGCCGGTAATCAGATTCTGCTCATTGGCATTCTCTCCAGTCAACTGGAAGCCAATCATGTGACATCTGTTATACAGATACGGAGGATCTGAATCTACCAGGCCTGGATATTTATTCTGTTTCCATCCGGTAGGTTTTACCATACTGATTGCCTGACGTTCCTCTGTAGGCATCAGGTCTTTTCCAAGACATGCCATAGCAGGAGTACAACGTCCCTGTTTATCAAGCTCACCATAGCTTTCATAAGACTTCGTTGTAATCTCATCAGCCGTAAAACCGGGCACATTCTTATTCTGCTCAACCGAAGCGCTTCCGCTATATGCAGGGATTTCATCCTCTGCATGTGTCTTGACGCTCCAGAACAAAAAAGAAGACATACCCAAAGAAAGCGCCAGCAGCAGAGCAAATATTCTATTTGCAAAACTAACCTTTCCTAAGTATGTCCTCATATTCGTTTCCTCTTTCATTTAAAACTCATCGTCAAAATCATCAGGATCCAAGCCTGCGTCTTCAAGGGCTGATCTACGTTCGTACTCATCCATAAATTCCAGTTCGTCACGATCAAGGCCAGCCAATTCTATCTCATCTAACTCATCTTCTTCATCTGCAAAGCTGTTGCCCTGAGAAGATATTCCATTGTTATCTTCAAAAAATGTATCGTTTATGAATGCCCATTCAGCTCCGCTGATCTTGCCATCTCTATTAAGGTCAAATGCTGAATGCCCAAATAATCTATCCATAGGTCCTTCCATAGTTCAGATCCTCCTTCAATGAAAACCATCAATAGTTATCATTGCAGAATCTATTGTTCCTGTAAATACATTTCTTTATCCAATAAATCAGTCTCCACATACCGGCCTCCTCAGAATATGATTGCAAGTAAAAATGCAAATGCTATGACCAGCCCGATTGTGAAATAAACTGCTCCCAAAGCTATTCTTGCTCTAATCACATCAAACTTAGTTATAGGTCTTGGACACGAATGAATAAAAATATATCTTGTTGTTTCTTTTGTATCTTTCATCATGATCTCCTTCTGCAAAAGTCATTTCAACTCGATGTGCTTTTTTCTAGGCTTTCCTATGCTCCTATAGACTCTTTGAAGGTTCTTGTCTTTTCGATGTAAAAAAATCAATTATGTTATCTGCCATACTATTAAAATGAGTTTTCTCAAGTGCCAGTTCAATCCGCTTTCTTATAGCAGCCCGTTCCTGGATTTTGTTGTACTCAACATCTATATCAACACTTTTTAAGTTCTGGCTTATCAATTGTCTTCGAGCAGTGTCCGCAGGATCATTCAGTTTTTCTAAACCGTGCTCTATGTCTTGGCTTCTTTTGCAGTTACATAATCAAAATGATTCATACAAAATCCCCTTTCTTTATCCCAAGCCGCCCATCTAATCTGATGATTAAATCATATTATCGTAATTCAACAAGGTACATCATGTCTCTTGGTTCCTTGCGCTCTTCGATCAGAAAGTTCATTGCTTCAATGAACATGAATTCCTCTTCATCTGTGAATTTCCTGCCTTCATCAAAACTTCTAACTATATTTTCAGCTTCTTTGATTGTCATGGTAAACCTCCTTTGGAGACCAATATAATTATCTCACACTTTTGTTTGATACGATGATAACGCATCAGTGCTTCAGAAAGGTCGCTTCGCAGGCGACGAGAGTATTTTAGTGATGATTGCTGTGATGGATTATCCAGTATGAATGGTTACAGCCGTTTGTCATCCTGAACGCCTCATCCTTCATCTGTCTGTATAACTCTGGATTCTTCTTTTTCACTGCTGCGCATCTCAGATCAAATTTCAAAAATCCTGCAACAATCTCTATAGTCTTTACAAAGCACCAGCCAACAAATAGCAATGGTGCAAACGGTATAATTATAAAGATCATGATATTTTCCTCTCTTTCTCAACCAAGTTCCCCATCCTTATGGCAAATCTCATAGTACTCACATGTAACACAGAAATGCTTACAGAACTTGTTGTGGCCCATAAGGCATTTCTTAACCCAATACAATAACCTCTTCATAAGCTCAGCCTCCTTACCAGCCCATGTCGTCCATGTCATCTTCGAAGTCCAGCCAGGCATCCAGGCGATCATCTTCCCTATCACGCCTGAATTCTTTCTGTCTACGATCGAAATCCTTGCGTTCCTTCTTGCTCATGCCACCCACAAGGCTCTTGTACTCTTTATCTGTAAGTCTTACGTCTTTATCCTTCTTTCCAAAAAACATATGCTCACCGTCCTTTCTCTATAGACACAGGCAGGAAATGATATATGATCATCTCCCGCCCCAAATACTTTTTTCCTCTCTCCTTGTACTCTTATATTAAAAAATCAACAGTCCCATAAAAACGCCAACTGCATGTTGTGGTTTTAGCCTAGATTTTGGCATTAAGATATACAATATGTGGTATAATCTTTTTCAAGACTAAATTCAAAAGAGGATTCTAACATGAATGGAATTACAAAAGCAGATTAGAAATTGTTCATGGAAAAGGTTCCTGAGTGGCAGGAAGCCTACATAGAAAGACTTTTAAAAGAATATGTTAAGATGCTTCAGAGCAAGAAGCCTGCATCCACCAAGTTCTGGGATCTTGATAAGCGCATAAAAGCTGACAAGAAAAATCCCGGAGTTCAGATGCAGCTTGATAAGGGTGAAGCCATTTATGATATTGTGAAAATGATAAATCTCGAGATTATTACAAAGGAAGACCTCGCTGACTTTAGCGATAATCTGAAGGAATCGGTTCAGGAACTGCTGGACCGGCATTATGGGCAGTGGCAATAAGCTAGAGCTATTGATGTGGTGTAAAGCCACACCAATAGCTCTTTTACTATCTCATTAAGAAAAATCCCACTACAGGGCCTGCAAATATTGCAAGATATATAAAAGTGATCCATGGCTGATAATCAACATAAAACTCTTTGAATGTCAGTCTCCAAGGGTGCTTGATAAGAACCCAGCCCACAAGATCTGCCACGATGCAGATAACAGCCCAGACAGCACCGGTAATAAGTGCCTCCTGAAGTGTTGGAACTGCAACGCTTCTCATATAGATCCATCCGAATATAGAAAACAGAATTATATTGTAAAGCGGATGCCAGGGCTTTGTCTTCTCATAGCCCTCGCCCATGCCCAGGCTCTCTTTCATGGATTTCATATGAAGCACTTTGATATTGAAAATAGTGTGGGCGATTCCGACCCACGTAACAAGAACATAACAGATCAAAAAATATAACAAAGACAGTCCAACATTACTCATTATTCTTTTCCCCAACATTCTGCTCTTTTATATCAGCGCTATTTTCAGTAGTCTTTGTCCAAAAGTTGATTCCGTTGCATAGCATTACAACTGTCATTCCAAGCAATGCAAGCTTTCCGGATTCAAATGCCACAAAGGCAAATCCTACTGCTCCCACAAACGATAATACAGGTGCTACTTTAAAATAATTGTACATTTCTCTCCTCCTGTAAGTTTTCCTTACAAGAGATAGGATAACGCAGAGCTGGTGCGCTTTACATACAACATTAAGCGAATTAACCTCCTTTATCTCTATATTTTAACGAACACAAACGCCCAAGATACCCTTTTATACTCGGAAACCAGATCTTCATCTAAGGCTTCTTCGTGCTACCACTGCTTTACCAGTTCTTTTATCAGATTCCCATTTGATACCGGGGTATCTCTCAAACCTTTTGGTATTCTCTTTTGATACGCCAAGTATCTTGTACGCTTCCTTAAGTGTCATATATTAGTTCCCACGTTCATGCCTTCAGTAATGTCCGAAGATCTTCCTCATCCATTTTGGGTAAAACTTTTCTGATATGCTTTATGATCCGTTCCAGTGACTTCTTCGGATCTCTTTTGTATGCTGATCTGCAGAGCTTATCTCCCCAGTACTTCTCCGCAATATCATAGCGACAATTGCCCCATCCGTACTCATCGCCATTCTTGCGCTTACTGTATTCGAAATTCACCGGAACTACATAGGTCTGCATTTGAAGGCGGGTAATAACTGTCTCAAAACCCTTATTGCCGTCCTTTTTATAGTTAAGACTGTCCTTTATATCCCTTGTCAGCATTGCACCGGCACCGGTGATGTAATCCACAACGCCTTTATCCTTGTATGGAGCAAGGCCGTCATCAAACCTGGCATCGAAATCATATCCGTCGCGGCGATAATTGCAAAACTCCGGCCACAGCTCTTTGCTGATAAACCCAGCTTTTTTCTCAAAGAACTTTCCGTAGACAAGCTCTTTATTCTGCAGGACCTCGCCCTTCCAGTCCCATGCATCCCACTTAACTCTGCCACTCCATCGCCCCTGATACCAGGCCTCATATGAAACATTCTCTTCCAAGGAGAAGCCTTCTATTCTTCCAGAAAAGAACGGAAGAAAGCCAATCTCATTTACCAGTTCAACCAGATCCTGTCTGGTTCTGATTTCTGTAATGATCACTCAGATCACCTCTCATTCAACTGATTTACTTAAAAAGACTTGTTACTGCGTTCATGATTGCCTTATTCTCAAGGATTGAATCCAATACTTTTAAATTGCTTCTTCACTTAGACTGTGAAAACAGCCATTCCTTCACTTCATTATCCTGGCCTGCAGGAACCCAGCTGCAGTGAGGATTTATTCCGTATCTTTCTTTCAGTTCACCTGCTTTATACTCTTTATAATGCAGATCAGGATGCGTTCCCTTAAGCTCTTCATAGAGTTCCAAGATGTCCCCATCCAATTACCATTGAATTGAACTTATCTGCACTGGTGTTAAGCAGTATTCCCTTGGGAAGTGCTTTGTTAATCAGATTTGCATAGTCAGTGACATTCACTTTTTCCTTCATTTGGTCCCTCCTACATTCATTCGTTTAACTCTATTAGATTGTGCCAATTGTTGATGACATATTTCTCCCCTAATATGTTTTCTGTTCATAGTCACTCCATAATTTCTTTCGCACTGTTGATAAGACCGAGAAGGCCCGTCTCCTTAATGAGAGCTATACCCTGGAACTCATCTCCGAGGACAATCAGATTGTCACCTGTTTTAATATCGAAGATTTTTCTTGCCTTGGCCGGAATGACGATCTGACCTTTATCTCCCACTTTAACCATTCCAAAAATATGTTTTCCTTTCGGCGGTATAACACATCCCAAGTTGTCCGAATCATTCTTTTCATATGATATAAGGTCGTCCATGGTTACACCAAAGATGTCAGCCAGCATCTTACTTCTCTCTATATCCGGCAGCGACTCTCCGGTCTCATATTTTGAAAGCGTCTGTCTGGATACGCCTATCTTCTCTGCAATTTCCTCCTGTGACAGGTTATTAAGCTTTCTCAATTCCATAAGATTATCTGCAAAACTCATATCTTATTTCTTCTCCTTTTTTATTCCCAGAACACACCACCTTATGAGAGGTATGCGGCTCATGATCTCATACAGAAAGTAGGAGCCTGCGAATGCTGCTATTGCAACCAAGAGGTATACGATGACGGGGGCAAGGAAAGGACATAATGTATGCAAATACCATCCGCTGCCCGCTATCATCAGATAATGGAATACGTAGAGGCCCCAAGATTTTCGGCACATCCACTTTGAAAAAGCATTCTCAAAATTTCCCCATTTTTTCATGAAGGTAAGTATACCGAGAGTGCCAAACCATGCGTATACATTGCACATGATTGTATCCAGAACCACGTGATCCGGATAAGGCTGACCTTTATATAAAATCACAAAGGCTATGCAGGCTGCGATGGCAAGGATGCTTAATAACAGCCAGTTTTTGCCAAGTCGCTCCATCACTTCGTCATGGGAAAATACAAAGTAGCCGATCAAAAAGCCCAGTCCGTAGATACCGAATCTGTATACCACTATTATCGGTGTGTTAAGTATCTGCGCCGCTCCATATACGGGTATGACAAGAAGTATAAGTATCAAAAGATTGGCTTTGCCGCAGATATTATAAAATCTGTCTTTTTCAATCCTTCTGATCAGTACCAGTATCAGGCTGAAGAGCCAAAGCATCTGAACGTACCACAGAGGACCTGAGCCGCTGACTGCCATTATCAGGAAAAGGATTGGCCCTGGTACGTTGTTCATGGAGTTAAAAGCACCGGAAATCAGCATATTGTAGTAGCCAAGAACCCAGCCGAAAACCAGAAGACCGATTGTTGATGGCACAAGATACTTTCTCGTCCTTACTCTGATGAATTCCTTTTCAGTTCGTTTAACTAGTTCATAACGGGCTGACATGCCGGATACCACAAACAGAAGTAACATGAACCAAGGATATACAATGTACTGATATGTATCCTGGGGCTGATGTTCACTGAAAGGTCCGATGATTCCATGCTGTGTAACGCCGTTGAATATGTAGATTACATGATAGATGACAACCAGCACTACTGTTATCCAGCGAATATTATCCAAATATACCTTTCTCATATTTGTACCACCTTTGCTAAATATTTTAACATTTTTCTTAATCATAAAAAAGTAAGCTGCGCCTGTCTACCAAGCGAAGCTTACATATTTTGCTATTTTTCGTTAAATTTGGTTGCGAGCAGATAGTTTTATAAAAAACGCTGATTGGCGTCGTCAATAATCCACTGTTCCGATAAGTACTGCTACTTGTACATGAATAATAATGGCAAAAGAATTTCTCATATCTGGCTGTCTATCGCGCTTCCTTTAACATCGCTCGAAAGAAGGCTCAGCTTAGCATCCAGCGCATCAAGTTCTTCCTGAAGGGTCATCTCCCTAAGTTCACCATTATCTTTTACGAAAGACTTTCTTGTACCATTTTCATGCCCTTTAACTATGGTATTCATCAAATTTGCATACGCCTCAAGGAGATCTTTACCGGAGTCTTCCACGGAGTAAAAAGACTTTCCATAAGAATGATTTTTAGTTTTCACGAAATTAAGCCTCTCTGAAAGCTCAATCTCATGATCAGCTTCATACTTCCCCTCAGGGTCATATGAATCCATCCAGTTAGGATTCTTTTCAGCATTGTTTGTAATCCACTTATACATAAACCTGAATCCTGCAATAATGCTCTCTGTTCCACCTTTTTCCATGGCTTCTTCGTTTATGCTCATGAATTCTTTATATGCATTCGGATCAAGTTTGCGCATCACATCTGCCATGTTAGTACCGCCCGATTTTCGCATTTCAGATAACTCTTCCTCTGACAGCACCTTTGGTCCTTCAAGAGCTGTAAATGTTCCCTCCGGTATTTCCCTAGGAGGTTGCTCTGGAATTGGGAGCTTACCTTTACTTGTCTCCAAGGCAGCCAAGCCATCTCCTGAAAAAGATACCAGCACATTATCACCATATTGGGATGTGATATCATTCATAACACGAAAACTTTCTTCTTTGGACATTTTGTCCATAACCTTATTCCCATGCTCATCTGTAGTATTAAACTCATAACGCACAATGGTTTCTTTTTTACCATTTCCTGAACCATAGCTCTTTAACTGCTCTGTTCCCTTATAAAACTGACTATAATCTGAACTTACCGATAATGACATTCCGTTGCCCTCCTTATCTTTGGGAAGTCCATTTCCCATACATTCTGATTATGAAATAATTGTCTTTATCTATATATCGGATGGTACTTTCTTCTTATTATATCGATGTCATGAATAGACGTTTTTATGACGTAAAATGTCACTCTTTTTTATCGATATTCGACGGAAGAATCGATGAAAGAACATCTGAATAATTGCCCGTGCTCGTATATGTTCCACCCGCTCTTGCTGCAGCATTTGTCATGGACTGTGCCTTATCATAAACCTTTGATGCAAAAGAATTATAGCCAGTAAATACACTCTTCAAAGTGCTGATATCTGCTTTTTTGATGGCATCCTCATCCAGTTCAAGCTTATTATCTGCTCCTACAGATATACCTGCGCGCTCCAGGAGCCTTTCTGTAGATTTCGTCGTCTTTGTCATCCATGCAGCATTTCTAAGAACATCTTTTGTGTTTGAACTTCCTGCACTCTCAATTGTCTTGTTGTAATTATCAACAAATGACTTTACTGCTTTAGTAATGGAATCCCAATCATAATCTTCTTTTGTAGTTTCCTCGCCTGTCTTCTCATCTTTTGTCTTTATCTGTTTCTTTTCCCAAAGCGAGTCCTTCATAAGAGCACCTGCGGACTTTGCAAGAGTTCCTGCAGCACTTCCCATAGATGTAAGTTTTGCTGACGAATCTCTGCCTGATGAAACACTATCAGCTTTCTGTTTTGCATAGTAGGCCTTAACAAGTTTTCCATAGGATCCATTCTTTATGCTGGCATAATCTGAGAGGTTTATCCCACCCATGATGCCATTATTATTACCAGCTCCTGAATTGATACTTAGACCAGCCAGGAATGAACTTGCATTTTGGTTATATGCGCTATAGTCGTTATCAGCGCTATCATAATAGTTACTCTGTGAATATCCTCTGATCGTTGACATATATTCACCCTCCTTTGCTATTTCCCGGAATCCATTCCTCTTAAATATGGTAATCAATATGCCTGTATTTTTCAGGCAACGTTTTGTCAACCAGCATGTTATTTTGTTCCTTTACCTGTGCTATTGCAGCAGCATCGGCTTCAGCAAGTGCTTCGTCTGATAACTCCTCGAGGTTTTCCTCGTTAAGCTCCGCCATATCCTCTGACATCTCAGTTAATTCCTCAATCTGATCCTCCAGTTCATCCATGACCTCAGAAAGAATACCTTTATCCTTATCAATTCCTGTAGCTTCCTCAATCATATCCTCACGACGCTCTTCTGGAGTCTTTGGAGCCATCTTCTCAGCTTCTTCTGCAATCTTCTCACCGCGTTCCCTGGCCTCATCAAGGATATGGAACATCTGTGAATTGTTATAGGCAGCCTTGGCAGCATCGATCTGGTCATCATACTGCTGGAACATATCAAGCTTTCTCTGGATATCCTCCAGGGAATTGGTTTTCATATTTTTTAGGTTTTCCTTCTGTTTTTCGAGGAAAGCTATCTGATTATCCCTCTTAGCCTGCCTCTCCATCCGGTCCTGCGCAGCTTTACTGGTAGGTCTGTTAAGAAGATTTAACCCTTGTATGTTTATATTCATAAGCGTTCTCCACGATTTTCTGAAGCTCTTCAAACTGCTCCAACGTGATTTCTACACGTTTTTCCTTGAAAGGATTTGGATCCATCACCATAGTAAAAAAAATCCTGAGAGCATCTACCATAATCATCAGCCCCCTTTTAGTTCTTACACTGCCTGTTCTTTTGACTGATAGTAGTCTTCAAACAGCTTATTTGCCGCATCCATGGTCTCTTTACATATGGATGGCAGTTCCCTGCCCCAGGTCTTTGTAGCCTGTTTGAATCCCTTTTCCATAGCTTTCTGCATCTCTTTCATCTTATCCACATCATCTCCGGCAAGGGCTGCAGCAAAGTCGAACAATCTCTGGGATGTCTGTTTTACTCCGTAGTATCCGTCTTCAGAAATATCTTTCTGTGCCTGTGCTCTGGTAGCTGCATCAACCTTGATGTTTCCACCAGCAAGCTGTTGCCACATGCTGTTTCCTGTAGCTTTGCCATAAGCACCCACCTGACCCTGCAGAGTCTTCTGAACAATCGACATCAGCTGATTTCTCTGCTGTTCCTCTGCAGCCTTTAGCTGCTGTACAATGGCTGCCCTGTCTGTAGCAGATTTCTTATAGATTGCTTTTGAGTCATCCTCTTTGTTATTCTCCGTAGCTGTCTTCTCATATACTGCGGCCTGCTGGTTAACTGCTGATTCCTTCTTTTCATCCTTTTCATCATCCTTAGCCCAGCTTGGCTCTGCATTGTTTACGCCTGCATAATTGTAGTTTCCGTAGTTAGTGTTGATTCCGATACTCATAATGTAATACCTCCTTTTATTAACATTTGTTAATTGTATCTGCAAAAAATAGTTCAAATTTGGGCATCAAATGATCCACCTGTTTCTACCGGCATACTCTGTGATCCCGTATCG
This sequence comes from Butyrivibrio sp., assembly GCA_017413105.1. Classification (GTDB taxonomy): domain Bacteria; phylum Bacillota; class Clostridia; order Lachnospirales; family Lachnospiraceae; genus Butyrivibrio. The sequence goes on from JAFPVA010000165.1 coordinate 12,813, forward strand.
ATTACTGGCATATCCATTCCTCCAAGTGATAATGATACTCCGGTGTCTACGCCTCCAGCAAAAGAGGCTTTCCCAGCATTTTCTTTTTCTGACTGTAATCTGTCAAACAAGGCTTTCAGATATTTCAGGTCAGCTTTTAAGATATCCCTTGCTTCATCCGATCTGTGTTTTACCTTAAGCTGCTCAAGATCTTCCGGTGTCATAGATCCGGAAAGAGCTTCTGCCATCTCATCCAGATCCTCATCCAGCTCAGCTGTTTCTTCTGCCATCTCCATCATGTCCTCAGCGGCCATCTCCAGCTTTTCCATAAGAGCTTCAAACTCTTCCTGTTCCAGCTCTTTAATCTCTTCCTCAGAAGCCTCTTCATCAATGGTTTCTTCAGGCTCAAGCGGCATTTCTTCTTCACTTTCAATGCCTCTTTCTGCCCGTTCTTCCATCTTCAGATTCTTCTTTTTCTTGTCACAGGCACGCTGTACCATTTCAGCATGAAGTATAGCCCTTAGAATTTCCTCTTCATCGTAGTCACCGTTTTTTAGCTGCTTACGCAAAAGACCTATCTTCATCCTTATGCTCGTTGATACCTGTGCGGCTTTCCCTGATGTCTTTGCAGCGAGCACCTGCGACGAGACCTGCTTGAAACTGTATAGAGCTGCTTTTTTCTTTTTTCCGGTTTGTTTTGTTGGTCTTGATATAGATATAGACCCAACATGATTTCCGTATGCATCGTAAAGATTCTTGTGATATCTTGTTGTACTACCTCTTACTTCAACATCCCATCCGTACACATGACCACCTCCTTACAGCCACATGATAATTCGGTTCCAGATATCAATTTCAGTATGATTGGGCACCTTGATGGTTCCCTCATGAAGATCACCGGCATCAAGTTCTCCCCATTCTGAGCCTCCACCAATTCCAGGAATCTTGTAGTAGCCACCAACAGCGAAATAAAAGTATCCATTTCCCGATGAAGCCTCTGGGTAATTGTCCAATAGTGCCTTGCCATCAACGTAGATATAATCATCGTCATAATAGTAAACTACAGATTGGTCATAATCTGTATAGATATTTTCAATGTCATCTGTGTAACATACTGAGCTGATATTGCCGATATCATTCACTCTTCTGTAGGAGTTAGCGTCAATTATCCCTATTGCAGCAAATATTATAATAGTCACCACCAAAGTTCCGGCTGAAAGTGCCTTCGGATTATAGGCTTTTCTTTCAACAATCCGTTCCAGCCTCTTTCTCAAAACCTTATAGTTGTCATCCCAGGCAAAAGACATCCCGCTCTCGCATCCAAGCTTTTTCTTTGCCAGCATCATTTTTTTTGCACATCCAATAATTGTCTCGCCGTAATCACAAACATCTATTCCGTTTCTCTGAATCGTGACTGTGTCACATATATCCTCAAGATCTCTTTTCATATATCCTACGCACAGATGCAGGAACAGATTAGGCCACAAGAGTGCACGCAGAATATCATAAGCAAAAAGCATCCATAAATGCCCAAGTCTGATGTGGGTTTCTTCATGCTTTATTACAATATCAGCCTCATCTTTTGACATGCCTTCCGGTATAACAATTACCGGCTTAAGGCAGCCTGTACAAAATGATGACACCTGACCCGGAAACTCCTTTACCACAAAAGCAGAAGTATAATCTTTTGAATCATACAAGCGGTTTACTGAGTTTATAAGCCTCTTTCTTTTTGTGATAAGCCAAATACCTGCCATGATCATTCCGATAAAATACATGACGCTTATCCATCTCTTATTGCACAGCAGATACCACCAGTAAAACAATCTGAATCCAATATAAGTCTCAAAGTATGCATGAAGCTTCCCACAAAAAACAACAGGAATCAATAGACACCACAAAGCAGCCTTTCCAAAAACGCTCTTAGAAAGCAGAGTGCTCCGCAGAATCATAATGATCCCCAAAACAAAAATCGATATAATTGCACAAAAACCAAGTATGGTCGCAAAATAGACGCATACAAATTCAAAAAACTTATATAGCTCATTAAAGAATAACAGCATTCCCTGCATAACCTTTACCTCACTCATCCTTGAGACTTTACTTATTCTTCTTGACCTTAGCTATGAGTTTTTCCAGTTCCTTAATCTGTTCTTCTGACAGATTTTCTTTATCTAATAATGCAAATGCAGCTGAAAGCCTGTTGCCTTCAAAATAGCTCTCTACAAAAGCACTGCTCTTTGCCCTTTGACACTCCTCTCTTCCCCTTGCAGCTGTATAGTGATACACCCTGCTGTCATCAGGATCCACGGTATATGTAAGCATTCCCTTCTTGCAAAGTCTGTTTATCAGGACCCTTACCATTCTCTGTGTCATCTTGGAAGATTTCGGAAGCCTGTCTGTTATCTCAGCAGATGTAAGGTCATGGCCGCATCTCCACAGTACCTCCATGATCATCCATTCGCTTTCACTTGGAAGCATCTCTTCTCTTGGCATAATGTACCTCCCTAGCACATCGTGATATGATATACGGATTGCTCCACTTCGTTTCCGCAATCCTTCAATCATTCGGAATCCGGCATATTTGCCTACTTCCTCTTGATTGTTCGGGTCATAAAGTCATAATGCTTAGCAAATAGATTTGCACGCATTATGTACTTATGACACCTATATCATACCACAAATAACAAACATTAATTATAAACGCAAATTAATAAACATTTAAGATTTTAAGTCTTTATATCCACGCTATGATTTACAGAAATGCTGGCAGAGACCTCTGATGGTGTTGTTGGAGCAACTCTTTCATCAATGTGAGGAACACTGGTATTATAAGTTGATGCAGACTTAGTTTTAACTTCTACACCAGCAACAGTAATCTGTTTTTCTTCGCCTTCACCAGGAATCTGAACATTTCCGGAATCCTTTTCGGCGATCTTTTCCTGAAGCTGCTCGGCTTGCTCTCTTCTTTCGGCACGTTTCTTCTCGCGCTGCTTTTCAATACGTTCATTCTGCTTTTGTTCTTCAGCATCTGCTTTGGCTGCTTCGTTCATGTTGCTGTTAAGCTCAGATAACTGTGACATTTCCTGCTGGCCTATTTCAGTAGCTTTTTTCTGTATGTGCTCCAGTTCTTCTTTCTTTTTAGTAACATCTCCACCTCTACCAGAATCCTGCTTAATCTCAGCTTCAAGCACTCCGGCCTTGCCTTCCATTTGTGACTTTATTGCATGCTGAGCCTTAACCTGTTTCATGGAGCCGCTGGCAGATATAAGTGATCTTGTCATTACATTTGATAAAGCCATTTGTCTACCTCCGTGTATGATGCTTCTATCCAAAAAGTGCCTTAAATATGTATGAGTTCTTAGATGAAATTTCAGAAATCCGCACTTGCTGCGGATTTCGTGAGAACTTGATTCAGGTGGCAAACAAGCCCTTCGACGTAAGTCGACTGGAATTGGCTTGTTTGCTGATATCTTGAATGTTTCATTCA
>JAFPVA010000166.1 GCA_017413105.1 Butyrivibrio sp.
AAAAACCGCATGGATAGATATACTATTCTTTCAAAGAAAAATCTGGATATCCTCACCCAGTATTGGTTTGAGAGAAACCGTCCCACTGGCATACTGTTCCCCAACAGATTCACAGGAGAATATCTGACGGTAAGTACGCTGGAACAGGTTATGCGCAGAGCTATTAAGAAATCAGGTATTACCTCTAAAGCAACACCGCACAGTCTTAGGCACAGCTTTGCGACGCATCTCATGGAGCAAGGGGTGGATCAAAAATATATACAAGCTCTTCTCGGACACAGAGATCCAAAATCCACCGAAGTATATCTTCACAGAAGCAATAAGACTATTATGGGAATTCAGAGTCCTTTTGATAGAGAGGACCCTAAAAATGAATAAGCCTACAGTACAGGATATATTTCTGAAGTTTTACTCTGATTACCTAGAAAAATACACACCATCTGTAGAACAGGCAAAAGTTGCTAATGCCATTATGAATTGTAAGACTTCACGTATGGGTGCTAATGTACAGGTATGTGAAGACTGTGGCTGTATTTCAATCCATTATAATTCCTGCAGGAACAGGTGCTGCCCCATGTGTCAAGCTCTCCCGAAAGAAAAGTGGATGGATATGCGTAAGGAAGATGTCTTGGATGCCCCATATTTTCATCTTGTTTTTACCGTTCCTGCTGAATTGAATCCCATTATCTACAGTAACCAAAAACTTCTTTATGATACGTTGTACCATGCTGCTTCAGCCACCATCAACGATTTATCTGTCCAGGATAAATACCTTGGTGCAAATGTTGGATATATCTGCATACTTCATACATGGGGATCTGAGCTGAACTATCATCCACACATACACACGATACTCTTGGGAGGTGGGCTGGATAAAAACAGGCATTGGAAAGATAAAGGTGATAAGTTCTTTATTCCGATACAGGTGATTTCAAAAGTCTTTCGCGGTAAGTACATGGAAGAACTAAAGAGTCTATGGGAAGCCGGAAAGCTTAAGTTTTTTGGTTCATCAGAAAGATATCAGAACAGATATGAATTTAAAGCGTTACTCGATACCTGCTATTCCAAAGAATGGATTCCCCACTGCAAGAGAACCTTTAATGGTGCTCAATCTGTAATTAAATACCTGGGCAAGTACACTCATAGGATAGCTATAAGCAACCACAGAATAATCCTCATCAATGATGAAAGCGTTACATTTTCTGTTAAAGACTACCGTAATGCGGGTAAATGGAAGAATATCACCATAAGCGGAGTTGAATTTATAAGACGCTTTCTCATGCATGTTCCGCCAAAGCGCTTTGTAAGAATACGGCATTTTGGGTTGCTTTGTAGTCGTAAAAAAAACAGTAGCCTTACTCTATGCAGGAATCAGCTTGGTTGTAAGCGCTATATATCTGAGCTAAGAAACATGACATCAGCTCAGATACTGGAGCATTTATGGGGATTCAAAGTCGAGGTATGTAAACATTGTGGTGGAAAAATCATAGATCACCATAGGCAGATGCCAATGCTTTGTTAAGGAGAAAGGCTATATATTTCAAAGCCTCGCGAATGGGAGGTTTATTTTTGATGCCATAAAATTAAAAAAATAAAGGTGATAAGGTATGTTATCATCTAATTATGGCAAAAAAACGGTAAGCTTCTTGGATTAAAACTCCATAGGGATATCGGCCCCACGGACGCTTACTTTGTTCAATTAGGTTAAATCGCAATAAGATCAAACGAAAGGGCAGTTATTGGTATAATTCAAGCTGCTTTTTCGTTTGATCTTACAGCGATTCTAACCTAAAGAATTTGATGGAATAGTTATATTTCAGTTTATAATGGCCGTTATTTGCTTCACAAGCGGTGTATAATCTGCATAATAATTCATCCGGGCGCATTGCCCGGATATTTTTTCTGATAGCATATATACGCTTGCGTATATATAATTCGTTGAGAAATACTGCAAAGAGACAGGAAATGTAGAATAGACTATTTGACTATGCTATCATAAGGCATGTGCTTACATTTCAGTAAATATGTGCCTTACATTATTTGGGGAGAAATAGGAAATGGTTCGTTTAGAAAAAGTTACTCCTGAGAATTGGAGACTAGGATTAAAAGTCAGTGAACTTCAAAAAAGATATGTATCGGATAATGCTAACATTTTGGCAAGAGCTTGGGCATATAGAGATGAGAACAGTGAAGCATTTGTAATCTACGATGACAAAGAGCCTATTGGAATGGCTATGTATTACGACATAGATGAGATGGGGGCGTATGATTTTTAGTCAGTTTTTTATTGATGAAAAATATCAGGGAAAAGGGTATGGTTTTACGGCTGCAAAACTTGTACTTGAACATATGAAAAAGGCAGGCAGATTTGATAAAGTGGTTTTATGCTACATAGATGGCAACGATGCGGCGAAGAATCTGGTAGGTGACATCTTAAAAGTAAGTGAAGGCAGATGGGTTATCTTTCTTAAAAATGCATAAATAATCATCAATATATATTCTATATTTAGTACAAAGCAGTAAAATAGAAGTAAATTATATTCAATATGTATCTTGTTCAGGAGGTAATCTACATGAAAAATGGGTCAAAGTTACGCGCAAGTATGGCAGCATTACTTTTGCTTATTACAGTACCATTAGTAGCAGCTCTTTATGCCAGCATTATTTTCAGCAGTACTCAGATGAAAAAGATTGAGGCTCAGGATGAAGAAGTATATTTTGAGATGCTGTACAATATCAGCTCAGATCTGATAAATGCCGACAGAGATCTCTATCAGGCTATGCTAGCAGGCACTCAGTACCAGGCATATCATGATTATGTTACCGCCGAGCAGCTTGCAACCTATGTTGAAGACTATAATAATAATGCACAGCAGGCTATCGATGGTGTAAACAAGGCCGCAGCGATAGCCCAAAAGGATGCTTCACTTTATAATGCAAAGAGCTCTGATGGTCATTCTTTCCAATCATTGGCAAGTAGTTTTGCTTCACAGTTCAATTCCTGGAAATCTACCTATGATTTTAATTCAGGTCAGGGTGATATAGAGCAGTTCATAATTCAGTTCGAAGCCACAAGAGAATACATCAGTGATATGTCTGATATCGTAGAATCATGGGTAGTACAGGAAAAGGCAACTAACGCAGCTTCCATCACATCCAAAATCAAGGTATCTGCTGCTATCTTCAGCGTAATTGCAGTAATACTCCTTGCCTTCACGGTATGGATTATTCTCGTTATCGTTAAGAGCCTTAAGTCTATTTCCGCAGACGTTGACAGAATTGCAAGCGGTGACTTTGTTACCAAGATCAAATCAAACAGCATAATAACTGACTTTAACAATATTGCAGAATCTCTTGAGAAAATGAGACATGACCTCCGCAACGCTCTCGTTAAGGTTATTGATCACGCTGACACAGTTAATACCAAGGCTGGGCTTGCAAAAGACAATATTTCAAGTTCTCAGAAGACAACTACAGATATCAGTTCTGCTGTAAACGACCTTGCAACAGGTGCTACAGCTATGGCTGAAGACGTTCAAAGCACTTCTTCAATTACAGTTAATATGGGTTCATCTGTCGATAACGTACTTGATTCTGCAAATGCCAACCTCGAAAGAGGCCAACAGGTTTACAGCGAATCTACTAAGGTTAAGGAACAGCTTGAGCAAATCAAGATTCAGGATCAAAAGAACGATGAAATGGCTACTCAGGTTGCAGATTCTGTTAATGAAACTGCTGCAGTTGTTGATCAGATTTCCAAGGCTGCTGAGTCCATCATCTCCATCGCGAGCCAGACAAACCTCCTTGCTCTCAACGCTTCTATCGAAGCTGCAAGAGCAGGTGAAGCAGGTAAAGGCTTTGCAGTTGTTGCTGATAACATCAAGGATCTTGCAGGCGACACCAACTCTCTCGCGGGCGAGATTACAAATATGCTTTCAACAATTACCGACTATTCAAATACTAATAAGGAACTCACAGAGAACATCAAGGCTGCTATAACAAATGAGACCATGGCTCTTGAAGAAATGAGCGAATCCTTCGATCAGATGCTTGATCTATTGCGTAAAACCGAAGAAGGCAATAAGCAGATTGTTGATCTTGTAGAATCCATGAACACTGATAAGGAAAACATCATGAATTCTGTTGAGTCTCTTTCAAGTATTTCTGAGGAGAACGCAGCATCCACCCAGGAAACCAGTGCTTCTCTCATGCAGCTTGACACCAACATGGAATCAGTTGTTGCACAGGCACAGGATCTTCAGAAGATTGCTGAAGAGCTTACTGCAAACGTTAAGTACTTCAAGGTTGAGCTTCCGGATGGTGGCAATCAGTGATTAAAAAATGGGCCCTCGGGCCCATTTTTTATTTAAAGAAACATGCATCACCAAATGAAAAAAATCTATACTTTTCACAAATTGCTTCTTCATATGCATTCAGCACATGCTCTCTTCCGGCAAATGCTGATACCAACATAACAAGCGTGGATTCCGGCAGATGGAAATTGGTGATAAGCGCATCCATAAGTTTGAACTTATATCCCGGATAAATAAATATGGATGTATCACCACTGCATTCTGAGATAATTCCATCTTCTAATGCTGCGCTTTCAATTGTTCTGCAGCTTGTGGTTCCGACGCAGATAACACGGTGACCTTCAGCCTTGGCTTTGTTTATCTTATCGGCTGCTTCCTGAGTTACCTGATACCACTCAGTGTGCATGTGATGCTCTTTAACATTCGTGACCTTTACAGGTCTGAAAGTACCAAGACCTACATGTAACGTTACAAATGCAGTATCAACACCTTTAGCCCTTATCCTGTCAAGAAGCTCATCTGTAAAGTGAAGTCCTGCTGTAGGAGCAGCTGCCGAGCCCTCAAACTTTGCATAAACAGTCTGATACATATGGTACTCTCCGAATTCGTATGTCAGAAATTCATTTACTGTAGCGATGCAGGACTCGGCTCTGAAAAGATAAGAGACTACAATCACATGGGCGAGAGAGCCTTTATCGTAACCCAATCTATCAAGACAAAATGGTTCTCAATATAGTTCTCGCTCATAGCGAGGCAAATGAAGCGAATAGACGATAAATATCGCTCTTCAAAATCCCGTCTCCAATCAAATGGAATATAGCAGCCTTCAATAATG
>JAFPVA010000167.1 GCA_017413105.1 Butyrivibrio sp.
AGCCGTCCTTGAATACCTCACCAACTAGTGCCGTATCTTCCTGTTAGCTGTCAATAACTTTTGGCCCCTCTTTAAATCTCTTTATCACTTCAGCTTTGCGCCATCCTTAAAAGCATTGCCCACCTTTTCTCCAACTCCGTAATATCCATTACCAAATGGATCAAAGCTTATAGGCTTAAGTTTTGTGATATCAACCGCTCCATCTGTCACTACGCTTTCATCTGCAGAGACATTTACGATTTCTCCAATCAGAATGCCATCCTCAAAGCTCTTTACCTTACACTCAAGAGCAACAGGAAGTTCATCAATCAAAGGTGCATCAACAAACTCACTTTTTGTTGCGTGGAAACCTGCCTTTTCAAATTTATCAGGTACTTTTCTTCCTGATTCTATTCCAACATAATCGCAGGGAATCACCTGGCCTTCTGTAGCAAGACTTACTGTGAAAGCACCTCTCTTTGCGAGATTGTCTGTAGTCTTGTGCTCAGATAAACTGATTGAAATCTCTTTAAAATCAGTGGTTATGCCCCATGCTGCGTTCATAGCATTTGGTACTCCATTTTCATCATATGTTGCAATGATAAGAACCGGCTGTGGGTACATTAGTGGTTTTGCTCCAAAATTAACTCTGCTCATCTGCTTCCTCCTTTAGCACAAACGATTTTAACTTAATATACTTCCATATCCTTGCGTTTATTCACAGTTGGATTTGTCTGCCTCTGTTGCAGGCTCAGACTTCTGTTGTAAAAAGAACTGATCTCTGACTATCTTCTTAACCATTCTCGTTCCCCTTACCTTGATCACTTAATAATATCAACCACTTCACCAATATACATGTCGTGTAGTGCATCACCATCATAGAACTGTTTTGCCACTTCAGGAACCATGTTCTCTTTCTCAAGGCACTGCTTAAAGAGCTTTTTACATACAAGGGTCACTTCGGCCTCTTCAAATGATACAGAGCCATTCACTTCCTTAGCTGTAAGCCCTGAATCATGAATCTTATCCATATCTCTGCCTGACTTAGAGCCAAGTACTCCAAGTACCTTCTTGTACTCTTCCGGATAAAAACTTACTGTGAAGTACTCGTTATTATCCATATAGTCATGAGTATAGCGTGAAGTACGCACATAAACAGTTGCCACAGGCTTTCCCCAGATAGTGCCAAGGCCGCCCCAGCTTACTGTCATAGTGTTAAAGTTCTCTTTGTCGCCTGCTGTTAAAAGCGCCCATTTCTTATCAAACTGACTAAAAATATCTGTTGTAAACTCCATGCTTTTCTCTTTCCTTTCGCGCTTATTAGTTCGCCGCTCAAACTTCTAAATGCTGCCTGTTTCCATAGCCATCCTTCTTAAGATCTGAATCAAGCAGATCATAACTCTCCGGTGCAATCTTAATCAGATTCATAGGCATCGGAAGCTTCTTCATCGCTTCTACAGGAATCTTCTTGTGCTCCATGATCTTCAGGTATTCATCCGTGAAGGGCTCAACCATGCTGGCAAGTCCCATCACCTGAAGACTCTTAAGCTGATGGAATCCACCATAGGGCTCATAGATAGCAAATGCCACATGCTTATTATCCTTCAGAGCCTTGAACTTCAGACCTCCTTCGGAAAAGAGATAAAAGCTGCCATCCACATAGTTGTACTCAATCGGAGTACATCTCACAAAATCCCCTGATGCGACAGCCAATGCACATGTATTGTGTGCCTTTATAAACTCATCAATCTTATCCTTAAGAGCATCTTCCTCCATGTGGACAGAATCCTTATCCTTTTCTAACCACACTGATGCTGCTTTTTCATAATCCATTTCCCACATTACTTTTGTTCCTCCAGATACCTAACCTTCTTTCCATGAGCCAAAGCATACTCAATCTCACTTCTGGTACTGTCACCGATACCTATTCCTTCGTTCTTCCTCTTCAATAAGCGCCTCAAGATATAGTTGCTGCAGTTCAGCCTTGCTTAAACTGTAAACATACTCTCTAAGCTCCTCATAGTGGCGCTGTTCTTCCTCTTCTTCCTCTTTTTCCCATTCCTTAACCTGCTTAAGGAAGTCTTCTGCCGCCTTTGGCTCCGCAGTGAAATAAAGAGCTATCATGTGCTTACAGATAACTCTCCTACCCTCAGCAAAAGGACATGTGCACGTAGATCTCCTCGGATGCTCTTTGTCTATGTGAACATGATAAAGCTGCTCACCCTGAACAGTTCCATCGAACGTATAAGGACCTGTTTTCTCTACAGATTTCGTTTTCTTGGCATTGTAATAATCCATTCCACGCCATACTGAATTTCCACTGGCAAGTTCAATCAGCCCCATACAACACTCCCCTTATATATTCTTTTTCATGGAGCATACGAGGCTGCGACGGCACGTAGTGCCTAGTCCCCTTGTGGGAAACTCGTGACCTCTTCCATGCCATGGAAGCGCACTCCCAGCTGCGCCAATGCCCCTAATTTCCAACTTACTCTATTATATGCAAAAAAGCACTTCCATGCCATATGAGTCATGAAAGTGCCTCTATGTTAAATCCCCTTTTATAAGCGGGGTGATGTTGGGAGGAAGGCCATCAACAATTTGAGATGGCCTTTGTGTGTTATGAAAAAACTATGAAAAAGTGTTGTGTGGGGTTCAAGAAGTGCTGAGCTCTTCTTGATGTACTCATAATACAATTCGAAGCTTAAACGAGCCTTAAAGCCTTGTGAAAAGATTGTGTACAACGCGAAAAAGATTGCTAGACATTTACCTATAAAACGCCGTCTATTGTTCTACAATGTATTGCAAATGTATAACATCGGCTATATAATATATTCAAGAAAAGGAGGTGTTCAACATGGCACAATCTACTATCAGCGTAAGATTAAACAGTGAAGATAAAAAGCAGTTTGAAGAGTTCTGCGAACAAACTGGCATGAATATATCCGTCGCTATAACAATGTTTGTAAAGAGCGTTATCCGTGAGCAGAAGCTCCCCTTTGAGGTTAAAGCTGATCCATTTTACAGTGAAGAGAATATGGCTGCACTTAAAAGATCAATTAAACAGCTCGATTCAGGAAAAGGAAAAATACATGATATTATTGAGGTGGATGAGTGAACAAGATTTGGTCTGATGACGCATGGGATGATTATATTTACTGGCAGGGCCAGGACAAGAAGACTCTAAGAAAAATCAATGAGCTCATTAAGGACATTAACAGAAACGGATACAAGTGCAAAGGGAAGCCCGAGCCTCTCAAAGGCGATTTATCCGGATTCTGGAGCGTTCATATTGATGAAAAAAATAGACTTGTATTTAGGATATCGGATGCTGGACTAGAAATGAGCTATAGCGTACTCTAACAATCTTTTTTACCATTAGTCACTATCCTCATCCATCGTCTCAATCAAAAAACTCACTGGTCTGAATCCATCGTTACAGGAAATCATTGCAGACTTGGGATTCTTCATCCAACCGTCATAAAAGTTCTCTCCGCCATGTGCCAAGGTCATCACAAAAGGCGAAACTGTCTCCCAGGCACTATCGCAGAATCCTGCCGGTTTTTCCCAACCATTGCATATAAATTTCTGTCCAAGCTCCATGGAACAGGCATGCTCTATTAGATTTTCATACTCTGCCATAAGATCCTCGTATCTGGCAATCTTCTTAACAGTGATTCTTACTTTCTTCATAGCGACTCCTGTCACTTTCTAATAAACTTCTCGTCATCGCCAAGCTCATCGCTCACGAATCTCTCCACAGTCATATGCAGGTCATACTTCTCACGAAGTTCTGCAAGCTGCTTCATCATTGGACTTGCATGATGTGCATCAATGGCCGCCTGGTCTGTCCAACTGTCTATCAAAAGAACTGTCTCCGGCTCATCAATTGGCCTAAAATACTGATACCTCAGATTCCCTTCTTCGGCTCTGATAGCATCAACTATTCCTGACTTTTCCATCTCATCAGCAAAAGCTCTGGCAGCGCCATTCTGACCTTTATAGTAAATATTTACCGTAATCATTGATTTATCTCAGCCTCCGAAA
>JAFPVA010000168.1 GCA_017413105.1 Butyrivibrio sp.
ATTCCGCAGGACTGTATGATCGGAGTTCCCTGTCCATCGACAAGCGCATGCCATCCTGCATCCAAAGGAAGAGAAATGTAGAGAATTGTTTCTTCATCAAATGGGGTGTAACCTGTATGACCATTGTAACTGCGAGTTATATCCTGCAGCGATCTGGCGGTGTATATGAAAAGCAAGAATGCAAATAATGTATTACTTTCTCAGACTGAACGTATTACAATGAACTCGAGACCTTCCAATCCGAAGAGCAGATCCGAAACATGAAACCTGATCAGAGCAAACTTGCTGATTGTCCCGGGCGCGGGCAGGATGTAACGGCCAAAGGAAAGGATTCGGATTGCGTTTCCAGAAGTTTTTTCCCGAAGCTCCTTGTAGCTGAAGACCCGGTATGCGGCTCAGCGCACTGCCAGATAGCGGATTACTGGTCAAAGGAGCTGGGCAAGCCCAGAATCCACGCATACCAGGCATCAAAGAGAGGCGGGCATTTACACTGCGAGATGCTGGATAATGGAAGGGGCGCAATAAGTGGAGAAGCAACCCTCGTGGCTGTATCAGAGATAGTAGTGGAAACTTAACTTTTCAGAATAAAAGATAGTATATTTGCATGCTATTTTTAAAAGTATAGGGAAAGATTTGGGAGGATTATGGCAAATAGTTTATTTGTTGAGGGATTGATAGAAAATAACACAGGCAAACTTATAGAAGCTTCTAAGAGTGATCTGCATAACCATTCAACTAAGGGATGCACTCTTAAGTGGGTTGAAGAGCGAACGGGTCATTCTTTTCCCGCCCCTCCGGAAACCTTTGATGGTCTTGAGGGTATGCAGAACTGGTTCACTACCTATGTCAAACCTTTTTGCTCAGGAGATGAAGGCATAGTCTTTAGATGGGAGGGAGCGTTTGCTGAAGCAGGGCGCAACAATATTAAAAGGCTTGCAATGAATTTCGGGGCTACGGAGATTGAACTTGTAGGAGGAATTGATAAATTCAGGGAACTGATTCAGGGATTTCACATGAAATACTGTCCGGAAACAGTTTTTGAACCGGAACTTACCTATATATCAGCGTGCGATATCGATTCTGAGACAGATTCAATTGATGAGTATATAAAGACCGGATTCTTTAAGTCACTCGATGTCTGCGGCGGCGAGAATATTCGACCATTTGAAGCTTTTATTCCCCTGTATCGAAAAGCTGAACATTACGGACTTACTAAGATAATACATGTTGGTGAGTCGGGATCTGCAGATGATGTAAGAAAAGCAGTTGAAGTGCTGGGACTTGATGAAGTTCATCATGGGATTGGTGCTGCCACATCAAAAGATACCATGCGATTTTTGGCGGATAATCACATACAGCTCAATGTTTGTCCCTCGAGCAATGTGATGCTTCGCTATGCCAAAGATTATGAGCATCATCCAATAAAGACGCTGGTTGAAAATGGCGTTGAGGTGACAATCAATACCGATGATCTTCTGATTTTCAATAGCTCTATAGAGAATGAATATCTCAAGCTTTACAAGGCAGGAACTTTATCGGTGGAGCAGTTGGAAGAAATAAGACTCAGAGGATTGAACGGGAAAAGGGAACTACTGTGAAGATATATTTTGCGAGGCATGGACAAACAGATTGGAATATATTAGGAAAAGTTCAAGGTACGACTGATATTCCTTTGAATGAAAATGGAATAGCGCAGGCGCAACTTCTTTGCAAGAATCTTGAAGATAGAGATATTTCTTTTGAAAAGATATACACCAGCTATCAGGCTAGAGCTGTAAAAACTGCGCAGATAGTAGATGAGCATTTCCATACAGGATATGAA
>JAFPVA010000169.1 GCA_017413105.1 Butyrivibrio sp.
GTCTTTTAGTTCATTTCATTCGTTTTACATCTCGTAACACCCAAAAGGAGGTTACAAGATGGTTCACAAATCAAATTCTCCACCGGATCTTGATAAGTATATCAAGGGTAAATTGCATAACTTCGTTACATACGAAGATGGTGCAAGGCTCTACAGTATTCCTTACTGGAGTTTCGTAAACTCAGTCAAGGAAGCCGGGGCCAATAGGATGATCAGGCAACGGGTACTGGTAGATCAGGACATCTATGAAAAATTTATTGAAGATAATTGCCGGTACGAGGAAACAGTAAAGGAGAACAAAGAAATGCCTAAAAGAAGAATTGTCCCTAACCTGGAGGAAATGGTTAAAAAGGGAAAAAAGAAATATGTGCGTTACCAGGAAGGTGCTGAGCTCTACTCAATGGGGCTTCATACTTTCGAAAAGCTGGCTAAGGACGCAAGAGCCACAAGAAAGGTCAGAGGAGTTGTTCTGTGTAACACGGAAAAAATAGATGAGTTTATAGAATCATGTTGGGAGGAGGATGATTTTTATGAGTAAGGTTATCAGCGTAGCAAACCAGAAAGGCGGTGTGGGTAAAACCGTCACCAGCGTAAATTTAGGAATCGGCCTTGCAAGAGAAGGCTACAAGGTCCTTATGATCGACGCGGATCCCCAGGGCAGTATGTCAATCAGCCTTGGCTGTGATGAACCGGACAGACTTGATTACTCTCTTGCCACAGCACTTGTAAATATCATCAATGACGAGCCTGTAGATGTAACAAGAGGCCTCATCCACCATCCTGAAGGTGTAGATCTTATGCCGGGAAATATAGAACTCTCAAGTTTAGAAATCAGCATGACCGGAGTTATCAGCAGAGAGACAATCCTTAGAGAGTACGTAGACAAGGCCAGAGAAGTATATGACTTCATTATTATTGATTGTATTGATGAGCTCCTGGGCGTTCCAAGCATGGAGGGGACTGTAGATCTTGATGTTATGACCATTTATCCATTTGAGAATCATCCATTCAGAGTTGTGGATGATGAAAAGATGGATGAGCTTGTTGAGAGTATCAAGGAAAGTGGCGTTCTCACTCCGGTACTTGTAAGACCGGATGATGAGGGCAATTATGAGATGATCTCAGGGCATAGACGCTTACATGCGGCAAAAAGAGCCGGACTAAGGAAGATTCCTGCAATCATTAAGGAAATGACTAATGATGATGCGACTATTGCCATGGTTAATGCGAATATGCAGAGGGAAGAAGTGTTGCCTAGTGAAAGAGCCTTCGCACTAAAAATGAAAATGGATGCTATGAAGCATCAGGGAAAAACTCTTTTCCCAACTTCGTCCCCTGAAGGGACGAAGTTACGAACCGGAGATAATATAGATTCGCTGAATAAAACTCAGGTTCATAGGTATATTAGGCTCACATATTTAATCCCTAAAGTATTGGATATGGTAGATGATAGCAGGATTGCAATTTCTGTGGCTGGTGAGATCTCCTACTTCAACCACACCTATCAACAATGGCTCTGGGAATACATCCACGAAAACGGCATGATCAAGCAGGAACAGCTCATGGATCTCCGTCAATATCGTGATGATGACTCTCTCACCCAGGAACAGATGATAGACATCCTTATACAGAAGAGAGCAACTCCTCAAATCAAGAAACGCTTATGACAAGACCGGGATTGTGTTAATAATTGTAGCAATGGCAGTAACTGCTCTTGGAAGTGTTGTACGAGACAGAGTGACGGCATAGTTTAAAGTGATATCTGGCCATTTTGAGGCACTAATCGCTTCAAAGTGGCTTTTTATTTTGTCTGAAAAAGGGTATGATTATTCATAAGTTGTCTGAAAAGACACTAAATGTTTAAGGGGGTAGCATATGATCCAATATGTAGATAACATTTCAGCTGAAGAGTATATGGAACTGCGCAGGAAAGTTGGTTGGTGCGAATTCCCTCTCGAAGAGGCACAGGCAGGAATTGATAATGCATATATGGTCAAATGTGTCAGGAATAATGCAAAAGCGATAGGTGTTGTAAGG
Organism: Butyrivibrio sp.; assembly: GCA_017413105.1. Lineage (GTDB taxonomy): Bacteria > Bacillota > Clostridia > Lachnospirales > Lachnospiraceae > Butyrivibrio. The sequence goes on from JAFPVA010000169.1 coordinate 2,038, forward strand.
CTTCTTTGGGATGGAGGATATATAGCTTTTTTATCTGATGTTATCGTGGATCCAGAATATCAGGGACAGGGTATAGGGAGAATGCTTGTTGAGACCTGTATTGATAGAATTAAAGCAGATGCTAAGCCAGGCTATAAGGTAAAGATGTGTCTGATGGCAGCCAAAGGTAAGGAACCATTCTACAAGAAGTTTGGTTTTGATGAACGTCCCAATGAGAAGCTTGGAGCCGGAATGGATCAATGGCTAATTTTTGAAGAATAGAAGAGACTGCATAATGAAGATAATGGTTAAGTCAGGTAGAGTGTCCTAAAGAGGTGGTTCACAATACTATGAACAGATTTTTTAGAAAAGAGTTGTGAGGATAAATAATGGCATCAACAAAAGCTTATTTGGATTTTATATTGGAGCAACTTTCGGAGCTGGATGAAATATCCTATCGTGCGATGATGGGAGAGTATGTCCTGTATTATCGAGGCAAGGTGTTTGGTGGAATCTATGATGATCGATTTCTTGTAAAACCTACAAAGCAAGCTAAGACCATGATGCCAGATGCTGACATGGAACTGCCTTATGAAGGAGCAAAAGAAATGCTCTTGGTTGATGATGTGGAAAATAGGGAGTTTTTGCGGGATTTGTTGGAAACCATGTATGATGAACTTACAGAACCAAAGAGAAAGAAATGAGGATTGCTATGGCAGGAAAATTGTATGCTGTTGGAGTCGGCCCTGGTGATCCGGAGCTTATAACGATAAAAGCAGTAAAGACTATAAAGAATGCTGATTGCATTGCATGTCCTAAAAGCCACGGCGAGCCGGGTACTGCATATAAGATTGCAAAAGAGGCTGTTCCGGATATTTCATCGAAAGAACTGTTGCTTTTGGAATTCCCGATGCGGAAAGCTGATCTAATCGATGCACATAAGAAAGCTGCAGAACAGGTTATACACTTTCTTTCGTCAGGAAAGAAAGTGGTATTTCTGACATTGGGAGATCCGGAGTTCTACTCAACGTTTTATTATGTTGCTAGCATCATAAAGGAACAAGGTTATGAAATAGAGATAGTCAGTGGAATCACTTCGTTTAGCGCTGCTGCAGCAAGGCTAGAGTTACCACTTTCATTGGGTGATGAATCAGTAATGATCACATCGGGGAAATTCTGTGAATTTGAAGGTACTCTCGTGATATTAAAAGCAGGGAGCAAGCTAAAGGAAATCAAAGAAAAAGCTTCTACTTATAACAAGAATGTCTATATGATTGAAAATTGTGGAATGCCAGATGAGAAGGTTTATTATGATCTGCATTCCATTCCGGATGAAGCCGGTTATTTTTCTTTGATGATAGTAAGGTAGATACACATTAAATTCCATGATAACGTTCTATGCAATCAGTGATTAGGAGATTATAAATGATAAGACCGGTTGAACAATGGGATAAAGAAGAATGGTATGCTCTCGACCAGCATTTACCGGAATCAGTGTTTGATGAAAAGGTGAGATGTGGGCAGGGTTATGTTTGTGTTGAGGGTGAAAAGATTATCGGGGTACTTCGATATAATCTTTTCTGGGACAATACACCGTTTTGTACAATGCTATTTATTGATTCCGATCATCCTAATAGGAGTTATGGAAGACAGCTAATGGAACGTTGGGAGCGGGATATGAAGGCTCAGGGATATGGGATGCTGATGACATCCACTCAGGTCGATGAGGACGCGCAACACTTTTATCGTAAGTTGGGCTATAAGGATAGCGGCGGATTTGTTGTCGATGTTCCGAGATATGAACAACCGATGGAAATGATCATGATAAAGGCGGTTTAAAATGGCAGTGATTAGAGCAGCAAAAGAGACGGATTTTGATTCTGTAAAAGACATAACGCAAACAACAATATGGTCAGTTTACCCCAAGTACTATCCGAGCGGAGCAGTACAGTTTTTCAGCAACCACCATTCAGATGACAGAATAAGAGCGGATATTGTTGCCGGAATATTATTTCTGATCGAAGTAGATGGCACTGCAATTGGAACAGTAACAGTGGCAGATAATGAGATAAAAAGGCTATTTGTTCTTCCTGATTTTCAACGTAAGGGATATGGCAGAGAACTGATGGATTTTGCAAAGGAAATAATAAGAAAGAAGCATGACCATATTATTCTTGATGCCTCACTACCAGCAAAACAGATATATCTCAAACGTGGTTATGTAACCGCAAAATACAACATGATTGAGACAGAAAACGGGGATTATCTGTGCTATGACGTTATGGAGAAACATCTGTGATGGATATCAGATCAAGTATTGCTGAAACAAGAAAAGAATTTGAAAAAAGCTTTGCTACAGGAGATTTTTACAATAAGCAGACACAGGATTCTGAACATCTGGAGAGAATCTTAAGTTTTATTGATGTGAAGAAAGGTATGAGGATACTTGACCTTGGAACCGGGAGCGGATATCTTTCATTTCCAATTGCTAAGAACAATCCATGCTGTGATGTGATCGGTCTGGACATTGTGAATTCAGCGCTAGAAGAAAATCGGACAAGAGCAGTTGCAGAAGGGATAAAGAATTTGTCGTTCGTAAGTTATGACGGCATAGATTTTCCATTTGATGCGAATACCTTTGATCTGGTTGTGACAAGGTATGCTTTACATCATTTCCCGGATATTGAGCATAGCATTGGAGAGGTGAGCAGAATTTTGAAAAGCGGTGGGATGCTGTTTATATCTGATCCCTGTCCGAATAAATGTGATACTGAAAGATTTGTTGACGATTACATGCGGCTTAAGAAGGATGGGCATATAAAGTTCTATAACAAGGATGAATGGATAGATATATGCGGAAGACATGGGCTTGCAATAAAGAATAGCTTTGACAGTTCAATACGCTTTCCCAAAATGAAGGATACGGCATACGGATACGAGGAAGTGCTGAAGAAGCATGATAAGGCAGTAATAGATAGCTATAATCTGGTAGAGACAAAAACGGAGTTATATCTTACGGAGCAAGTAAACAATATATTGTTTGAGAAGTATTAACTTTTAATATTATGCGCTAAGAAAGGGGATTGGAATATGGAATTATTCGAGGCGATAAACCAAAGAAAAACAATTCGTGACTTTGAAAACGAAGTAATCTCCAAAGAAATACTTGAAAAAATTATCTCCGCAGGCCTAAAAGCTCCGACGAATGATCATATGCGGGATTGGGAATTCGTAGTGGTAACTGATAAGGATGTTGCTGTCAGGCTTCTTGAGTGCATTCCTAAAGGAATATCGGATGCGGATATGGAGCAACTCATCAGGGATTGGAATTTGAATGATAAGCTTCAGCAGGAGTGTTATCGCAATGCTGTTCCAAAGCAATATAGAATGCTTTTTGACGCTTCGGCTATCATAATACCTTTATTGAAACAAAAGACGGATATTTTACATCCGGAAAAC
>JAFPVA010000170.1 GCA_017413105.1 Butyrivibrio sp.
CTGTTCACTCGCTTGCAGCTCGCTCCAGTAACGAATTCGCGCATTCATTCCATATCGACTTCGTCGAAGGAATGCGCTCACTCCTGATTCATTTTCTCACGAAATGCGCAGCAGAGTGCGCATTTCTGTCTGAACAGTAACAGATTATACATTTTTAATATGAGCTTAATGGTTTTTTATAATTATATTAATCAAAAAATGGTTATAATATAGTGTGGAAGGAAAGCTTTAGATGAAAGAAAAACCCAAGAGCTTCGCATATTTGCTGAAAAGAATAAACATTTGGAATGTGTTACCATTTATCATCTGGCCACTTTTATTTTTGGTGGCTTTTTTTATTATGTATTCCAGAATGGTAAATCTTTATCTCAATGAGATGGAGTACAAGGGTACTAACACTGCAAGCGAAGTAACGGAGTCTTTCCTTGAATATCTTAATAAAGTAGATGATACCCTAAAAGCATCTGTGGGCGCAGTAGAATACATGATGAACAGTGATGTTGAAGATGAGAGAATTCTGGATTACATCACATATCAGTCTCAGGAGCTGGGAATAGTATCGGCAACCGGATCCCGAGGCATTTTTGGGCTGTTCAGAGGAAAGTTTATGCATGGCCTCGGTTGGGATCCGGGCGCAGACTATAATCCAAAGGAAAGAAATTGGTATCAGGGAGCTGCACTAAAGAAGGGCGAATATACCTTTGTCGGGCCGTATTTTAACTATAGGACAAATGAGTATGTGGTTACGGCGGTTAAAATGCTGGATGATAATGACAGCGTCATTTGTTTTGCGATTGATTATGAGACCTTCAGAAATATGACTACAGGGCATATTGATGCAGATGATAATCATATTGTCCTGGCTATGAATGAGCAAGGCGTGGTTCTTTGCAATTCCAACTCTGAGGAAATGGGAGTAGACTATTCTGTTTCTGAGAAACCTTTTGAAAGAGGAGTATATGATGCACTTATGAGCAATCCTGGGGATAACAATGCTATCCTGACAAAGGGAAATGGAATAGATAATAGTTATGTTATATCCAGACGTCATGTTATGTATGATCTTTACGTCGTTACGATTACAAATCTTGATGTTGAGATTGCAGAACTAAATAAATCAGCGTCGATATACTTTGCCATACTCATATTGGGTATGCTGATCATCTTGGTATTAAATCTGAGGAATTTTTCGAAGGACCAGAAATTCAGTAAACAGGTTGAAAACATTAATTCTATCTCAAATATCTATGTGACTCTTCATAGAATTGATATGATAAATGATACATATGAGCAGATAAGCTGTATTGATTACAGAGCTCTTCAGATTCTTGGAAACGAAGAACTGACTGCTTCAGAGATGATGAATAAGATCATTCCGCAGATGGTAGATGAAAGGTCAAAGGAATTAATGGAGGAATTTGCGGATCTCTCAACTCTGGATAATAGGATGAAGGTGACTGACTCCCTGACTGCAGAGTTCCTGAGCTATGAGCATGTGTGGCACAGAGCCCGCTTTATTGTAATTGACAGGACAAGTGACGGTAAGATAGCCAATGTTCTTTTTGCTACAGAGATAATAGATGATGAAAAGCGTGCAAGGGACAGATTCCAGTACCTTGCTGAGACAGATCAGATGACCGGAATAAACAACAGAGGAAGCGGCGAAGCGAAGATCAGCGACCTTCTTCTACGAAATGTTGGTGGAATGTTTATTCTTTTTGATGTTGACAAGTTTAAGCTGGTAAACGATAATTTCGGACATGATGTTGGCGATGAAGTTCTTATCGGAATAGCAGAGAAAATGCAGCATACCTTCAGGGGAAAAGACATTGTTATGAGGCTTGGAGGAGATGAATTTGCTGCCTACATGCCAGGAATGTATAAAGAGGAAGCAGGCAGACAGGTGCTTGACAGATTGATTGATGCTATCCACAGTATGAATATTCCAAAGCTTGGAGATCATGAGATTGATATAAGCATAGGCGCTGCATTTTTCTATCCGACAGACACCTTCTCTTTTGAAGAACTGTACAAACGTGCAGATTCCTGCGCTTATGCCAGCAAAAAGTTTAAGGGCTCTGCCTATACATTTTATAAAAGATTAGACGGTGATAGTAATCGCTTTTAAATTGCACAAAATTGAAGTATAATATATAAATGAGTTTTTATCCCATGATACTCTGTGGGAAATGTAATGAAAGGAAGTATGAATAAATGAGCTTAATACCTTACGTCATTGAACAGACAAGCCGTGGAGAGAGATCATACGATATTTACTCCAGACTTTTAAAAGAAAGAATAGTTTTTTTGGGTGAAGAGGTTAACTCCACATCTGCCAGCATAGTTGTGGCACAGCTTCTTTTCCTTGAGGCTGAGGACCCTAATAAGGATATCCACATGTACATTAACAGCCCGGGAGGAGAAATTACATCTGGTATGGCTATTTACGACACAATGCACTATATCAAGTGTGATGTCAGCACCATCTGTATCGGTATGGCTGCCAGCATGGGAGCATTTCTTCTTGCAGGCGGTGCCAAGGGCAAGAGAATGGCACTTCCAAATGCTGAGATCATGATTCATCAGCCTCTTGGAGGAACTCAGGGACAGGCAACTGAGATTGAGATTGCAGCAAAGCACATTCTTAGAACAAAAGAGAAGTTGAACAGAATGCTTGCTGAGAATACAGGAAAGAGCTACGAGCAGATTGCAGCAGACACAGAGAGAGATAACTGGTTTACCGCTCAGGAGGCCCTTGACTATGGCCTTATTGATTCAATTGTAGAGAATCGTCCAAGAGAAAAGGATGATAAGTGAGGAGTTTAATTTAAATGGCTGGAAAGAATTCTGGTGAGATCAGGTGCTCTTTTTGCAATAAGACACAGGATCAGGTTAAAAAGTTAATAGCAGGCCCGGCAGGTGTATATATCTGCGATGAGTGTGTAGATATATGCGCTGATATTATTGAGGAGGAGTTTGAGGATGAACCCATCAGCGGTCAGGCTCAGCAGATAAATCTCCTTAAACCTGTAGAAATAAGGAACTTCCTGGATGAATATGTTATCGGTCAGGAAGAGGCCAAAAAGGTTCTTGCAGTTTCGGTTTACAACCACTATAAGAGAGTGCTTGCACCAAAGAATGATGACAAAAGTGATGTAGAACTTCAAAAGAGTAATATCATCATGATCGGACCGACAGGATCAGGTAAGACATATCTTGCCCAGACTCTTGCTAAGATTATAAATGTACCTTTTGCCATTGCAGATGCTACAACTCTTACAGAGGCAGGATATGTCGGAGAGGATGTTGAGAACATTCTTTTGAAGCTTATCCAGAATGCAGATTATGATATTGAGCGAGCTCAATATGGTATTGTCTATATCGATGAGATAGATAAGATTACCAAGAAGAGCGAGAATGTATCAATTACAAGGGATGTTTCCGGCGAAGGCGTTCAGCAGGCACTTCTTAAGATTGTTGAAGGCACGATTGCCAGTGTTCCTCCACAGGGTGGAAGAAAGCATCCTCATCAGGAGCTTATTCAGATAGACACAAGTAATATCCTGTTTATCTGCGGAGGTGCTTTTGATGGTCTCGATAAGATTGTTGAGGCCAGACTTGACCGTAATTCCATCGGATTTAATGCTGAGATAGCTGACAAGTCAGAGAGAGAAATCGGTGAAGTTTTAAAAGAGGTTACACCTCAGGACCTGGTTAAATTTGGACTTATTCCTGAGTTTGTTGGCCGTGTGCCGATTACAGTTACTCTTGAGGGACTTTCTAAGGAAGCACTTATACGTATCCTTACAGAGCCCAAGAATGCTCTTGTTAAGCAGTATCAGAAGCTCTTTGATTTCGATGATGTAAAGCTTACCTTTGAGGAGGAGGCTGTACACAGGATCGCTGAGATGGCTTATGAGAGAGAAACAGGTGCTCGTGGTCTTAGATCGATCATGGAGAAAACGATGATGGATGTTATGTATGAGATCCCATCAGATGATACCATAAGTGAGTGCGTAATTACTGATGCGTCAGTAGACGGCACCAGCAAGCCACTTATCGTACACCATGAAGCAGTGAAGAAACTTAAACCTGCGAAGTGATGAAATTATCTTCGCCGGTTCCAAAATGTTTGTTTTCGTCTGCGTCGTAATTCATTAAACATTGAAAGAGAGAAAAAACCAGATTGTTTTTTCTCTCTTTTTAAATTAATTTGTGGTAACATTTATGTTGATAATATGTTTTTATGGAGATGAGATAGCTTATGGTAATAAAAAATGTAAATTTGGAGACGGTTTGTGGAATAACCAGTGTGCTTCCTGAAAATGAGCATCCTGAGTTTGCTTTTGCCGGAAAGAGTAATGTGGGCAAGAGTTCACTGATAAATGGTCTTATGAACAGGAAGAACTATGCAAGAACCTCTCAGGAGCCGGGAAAGACACAGACCATCAATTATTACAATATCAATAATGAGTTTTATCTTGTGGATCTGCCTGGGTATGGATTTGCCAGAGTTTCCCAGAAGACTAAGGAGCAGTGGGGAAAAATGATCGAGAATTATCTCCATACATCCAAGCAGCTCCTCAGGGTTTTTCTTTTGATAGATATCAGACATGAACCCTCGGCAAATGATGTGCAGATGTATAAGTGGGTCGTTCATCAGGGATTCCAGCCTGTGATCATAGCTACAAAAGCAGATAAGATCAAAAAATCCCAGCATGAGAAGCATCTGAATATGCTAAGAAATGGATTGGGGCTTCCTGAAGAGGTGAAGATTTTCCCTTATTCTGCCCTTAGTAAAGAAGGCAGACAGGAAATATATGACTTCATGGATGAGCTACTTGGGCAGAACACCTGATTTTGTGGCAATGAAACAAGTCGTGTCATCGGTAAGGGGCAAAATTTACTTTTGACCCTTACATAATAATATGAATTTTGTTGGAGGGTATTATGGGTGCATTAAAGAAAATGAGCCTTGATTATGTAGTCAAGGCAGTTGTTATGGTGGCTATCGGAGTTGTCCTTGCGGTATGGACTAAGGCCAGCCTCGATATTGTGGCAAGAGTGCTTGCGGCACTTCTTGTTGCTATAGGTGTGGTATTTATTCTCACATATCTTTTGAAGAAGGAAAGAACATTTTTGATTTCAGGAGGCCTGGTGGCAGGAATTCTGATTGCGGCTGTAGGTGGCTGGATATTTGTAAATCCCGGGAAGTTTACAGATTTTATACCTAAGCTCTTTGGTATTTTTATCATGGTCAGCGGTCTTGGCAATCTGTGGCAGACGATTTCTCTTGTGAGATATAAATCACGGGCATGGTGGGTTTCGCTGATCATCGCTGTTGTGACAGCAGCTCTTGGCGCATACCTTTTCTTTAACCCTACAAATGCAAAAGAAATAGCTGTAACACTTATCGGAGTGTTCCTGATAGTGGATGGCGCAACAAATCTTATTTCAGCGCTTCTTGTAGGAATTGCATCAAACAAAGCTGAAAAGAGTGCCGTAGAAAAGGCAACAGCTGCCGGAACAGAGATTGTAGAGGCAGAAGTTGTTGACGGAAAAGTGGTTGAGGTAGAAGAAGAAAAATGAATTTTATACCGCTTACGGTATCGCTGGATGAGGCATGCTTTGGGGATTTTGTAAAGCGATATCATTTTGAGGAAAAGGATAAAAAAGATATCCTGAGGCTCTACAGAAAGGTTCAGCCAAGAGTACATGCTGAGTTTCACTATGTGATAGAAAAAAATGACAGGACAGCATCTGGTTCGGATTGGAACAGGGAATCACAGATGGCACTTGTTGTGATGACTCTCGGGAGAGCCTTTGATGAGTTTCAGGAAGGTATTTTGCAGGGGGAAGATATCCGCGGGGCGTATATTGTGGACTGTCTTGGTCTTGAGTTTATGTGGGCAGCCTATGAGGAGATAGATAAAAAGCTGTTTGAACTGACAGGACTATATGCAGGAAATTATATCTATGCCGGGGACTGTGAGCTTCCGATCACAGAGATGCCAAAGCTTATGAAAAAACTCGGGCAGAAACAGGTCACCTGCAATGAGGCTTATGCACTGATTCCCAAGAAGAGCGTAGTATTTGAGGTTCCGCTAACGAAAGTAAAGAAAAAGAAGTATGCAAGGTGTGAAGCCTGCAGTAACGAAAATTGCTCTATCAGGCAGACGGCGTAGGACAGATATGAATCCAGGTGATTTTTGATTATATTTATCACAAACTTTGCAGTATATAATGGTAATTTTTTTTAGATGTTGTATGCGGAGGGAGTTTTATATGGCAGAAAAACAGGGACTGATTCATCTTTATACCGGAGACGGAAAGGGTAAGACTACAGCAGCTATAGGTATTGCTGTCAGGGCAGCAGGCGCCGGAATGAAAGTGGTATTTGCCCAGTTCATGAAAGGCAGAGATACTTCAGAGCTAAAGAGCCTTAGCCGCGTTGATGGGATAACCATAATACGAAACTGCGAAGATCTGGGATGGTTTAACAACGAGGACACTGAGCAGGCCAAAAAATATACAGATATTCATAATAAGCTTTTGGGCGAGATAGAGACTCTGGTCATGAATGGTCAGTGCGACATGCTCATCCTGGACGAGGTGACTTATCCCTATAATTTTGGGATAATCGACAAGGAAAGGCTGGTCAATCTCCTTGCGGACAGCCCGGAGGAGATGGAAATTGTAATGACGGGACGTGATGCGGATCAGTTCTTGTGTGACTGTGCGGATTATGTCACAGAAATGAGGAAAGTAAGGCATCCTTACGATCTTGGAATCAACGGAAGACTCGGAATCGAATTCTGAGCCTGCATATAAATAACGAGAAAACTATCATGTGAAAAATATTAGCACTCTCTTGACGAGAGTGCTAATTTGTGTTATAGATGTAATAGAACAAACGATATAACAATTCTACAAATATGGAGTGTTCTATGTACAAGAATCAGATGAGGCATTAGAACGAATGCGGCTAGTTAGAATAAATACATGGCCTGTTGGCATTGGCTTGCCGGAGAGGAGGCACTATGAATATACAGAAATTTACACAGAAATCCATAGAAGCAGTTAATGGCTGCGAGAAGGTCGCAGTTGAATATGGCAATCAGGAAATAGAGCAGGAACATCTTTTATATTCCCTTATGACAATTGAGGACAGCCTCATAGCAAAACTTGTGGAAAAGATGGGCATAGATAAGGGCTCATTCTTAAACCGCATAGAGCAGGCTATCGGAAAGAGAACCAAGGTACAGGGCGGGCATCCTTATGTGGGCTCAGACCTTAACAAGGCACTACTTTCTGCTGAGGATGAAGCTAAGGCTCTTGGAGATGAATATGTTTCTGTCGAACACCTCTTCATGGCTGTTATCAAGAAGCCAAACAGAGAGGTAAAAGAGATCCTGCGGGAGTTTGGCATAGACAGAAACAGATTCCTGCAGGTTTTGTCAGAGGTAAGGGGTAACAGAAATGTCACCACAGACAATCCTGAGGCGACCTACGATACCCTGAACAAATACGGAACCGAGCTGGTTGAGAAGGCAAGAAGACAGAAGCTTGACCCTGTTATCGGAAGAGATACCGAGATCAGAAATGTAATAAGGATTCTTTCCCGTAAGACCAAGAATAATCCGGTACTTATCGGTGAGCCTGGTGTTGGTAAGACTGCGGTAGTAGAGGCTCTGGCCCAGAGAATTGCCAGCGGCGATGTGCCAACGGCTTTGAAAGATAAGAAGATTTTTTCCCTGGATATGGGAGCACTGGTGGCAGGAGCCAAGTACAGAGGTGAGTTCGAGGAAAGGCTTAAGGCAGTTCTTGAGGATGTAAAGGGTTCGGACGGAGAGATAATTCTTTTTATCGATGAACTGCATCTAATTGTCGGAGCAGGCAAGACTGACGGTGCAATGGATGCCGGAAATATGCTTAAGCCTATGCTTGCAAGGGGAGAACTTCACTGCATCGGCGCCACAACCCTTAATGAGTACAGGCAGTACATTGAGAAGGACGCAGCTCTTGAGAGACGTTTCCAGCCTGTTATGGTGGATGAGCCGACGGTGGAGGATACAATCAGTATCCTTCGAGGCCTCAAGGAGAGGTACGAGGTTTATCACGGCGTAAAGATCATGGACAGTGCTCTGGTGAGTGCGGCAGTCCTTTCCAACAGATATATTTCAGACAGGTTCCTTCCTGATAAGGCCATTGACCTTGTGGATGAGGCCTGCGCACTTATTAAGACTGAGATGGATTCAATGCCGGCGGAGCTTGATGAGCTCAACCGTAAGATCATGCAGATGCAGATTGAGGAGGCGGCTCTTAAGAAGGAGGACGATTCTCTCAGTAAGGAGAGACTTGCCAATCTGCAAAAAGAGCTGGCGGAACTGAAAGAGGAGTTCGACACCAGAAAGGCTCAGTGGTCCAATGAAAAAGAGGCTGTGGATAAGCTGGCAGCCATGCGTGAGCAGATAGATACCATAAATTCCGAGATTGCTATAGCTCAGAGAAACGGTGACTATGAGAGAGCAGGAGAACTCCAGTATGGTAAGCTTCCTGCCCTTAAGAAACAGCTTGAAGAAGCAGAGGCTGCGGCAAGAGAGAATGAGAGTGACGGCACTCTTGTTCATGAGAGAGTATCCGACGAGGAAATAGCAGGAATCATCAGCAGATGGACAGGAATTCCTGTAAGCAAGCTGACTGAGAGCGAGAGAAACAAGACCTTGCATCTCCCGGATGAACTGCACCAGAGGGTTATCGGACAGGACGATGCTGTGGTAAAGGTTTCTGAGGCCATCATGAGATCTAAGGCAGGTATCAAGGATCCTACAAAGCCAATCGGTTCTTTCCTGTTCCTGGGACCTACCGGTGTAGGTAAGACTGAGCTTGCCAAGAGCCTTGCCCAGGCGCTTTTTGACGATGAGAATAATATGGTCAGAATCGACATGAGTGAGTACATGGAGAAGTACAGCGTGTCTCGCCTTATAGGAGCACCTCCCGGATACGTTGGTTACGACGAGGGTGGTCAGCTAACTGAGGCAGTCAGAAGAAAACCTTATGCGGTAGTTCTTTTTGATGAGGTTGAGAAGGCCCATCCTGATGTGTTTAATATTCTGCTTCAGGTTCTGGATGACGGACGTATCACAGATTCTCAGGGAAGGACTGTGGATTTCAAGAACACAATCCTTATCATGACTTCCAATATCGGAGCACAGTATCTGCTTGATGGAATAAGGCCTGATGGCACTATCAGTGAAGAGGCGGAAAAAGAGACAATGGAAGACCTTCGTGGTCACTTCAGACCGGAGTTTTTAAACAGACTTGATGAGATCATCATGTTCAAGCCTCTTACCAAGGAGAATATTGGTGGCATTGTTGATCTGGTTATTGATGATCTTAACAAGAGATTGTCAGACAGGGAGATTACGGTTCGTCTTACCGATGCTGCCAAGGACTATGTCATCGACAATGCGTACGATCCGATTTATGGTGCGCGTCCGCTTAAGAGATACATCCAGAAATACGTTGAGACGCTGTCAGCAAAACTTATCCTCGAGGATAGGGTTCAGCCACATGATACTATTGAATTCACTGTTGAGGGCGACGAACTTACAGCAAGAGCTGTGAAAGCATAAAAAATGGGGCTGGATATGGCCTGGAGTACGGAAGCAATACCCCCGTAACCAGAGACCATATCCGGTCCCTTTTTTAGTTATATACGTTACTAAGCTTCTTTAGAGGGTAACTCAACTTTGAAATATTTCTAACATCATCCCCCATTTTTCTTAAGGTCTTTCAAATTGATTTCTGGCGGCATCGTATTCATAACCGATCTGTCGGAGCTTTTCAATTATTGAATCAGCCTCCTGTGAACTGATATCAAGTCCTTCAACCATAGCATCAAAATTTGAATAAGTGTCTCTTAGTTTCATGTTTACAAAACTCAGAAGTATTACCGGATCCTGTGGAATCATAGTCAGCCTCCTTTTGTGGCACTGATAGTTGTATGAAATGCAACGTTGTGCTAGCTATTTAAGGCTATTTTGCATTATAATTGTAATGATGTCAAAGAGGAGACAAACATGAAAAAGATTTCACTTATCATCCCATGTTATAACGAGCAGGAGGCGCTTCCTATCTTTCACAGGGAAGTGACCGGGGTTATGCAGGGACTTACTTCAAAATATGATTATGAGCTGATCTTTATAAATGATGGCTCTAAGGATACAACACTTGAAGTGCTCAAGGGACTGGCTGATAGTGACAGTCATGTTACCTATCTTTCTTTTTCCAGGAACTTTGGAAAAGAAGCAGCGATGTATGCAGGCTTTTGCAACGCCAAGGGAGATTACGTTGCGGTAATGGATGCTGATATGCAGGATCCGCCGGCTCTTATCCCTGATATGCTTGGAATTCTTGAAGGTGGAGAATATGATTCTGTTGCCACAAGGCGCGTTGACCGCCAGGGCGAACCACCGATAAGAAGTTGGTTTGCCAGAAGATTTTATCGCATCATCAACAAGATTTCTGACGCGGATGTCGTTGATGGAGCAAGGGATTTCAGACTTATGAAAAGAGAGATGGTGGACGCCATCTGCTCCATGAGCGAGTACAATCGTTTTTCAAAAGGTATTTTTGGGTGGATCGGCTTCAGGACATACTGGATGCCTTACGAAAATATAGAGAGAGTCGCAGGAGAAACGAAGTGGAGCTTCTGGAAACTTATGAAATATGCCATTGACGGTATCATTAATTTTTCCCAGGTGCCGTTGTCAATTGCTTCCTGGGGAGGTCTGCTTATGACCTTTGTAGCAATCCTTGCCCTGATATTTATAGTTGTAAGGCGCCTTGCTTTTGGAGATCCGGTTAACGGCTGGGCTTCCACTATATGTATTGTGATTTTCATAGGTGGTATACAGCTCTTTTCCATGGGAATCATGGGGCAGTATATAGCCAAGACTTATATGGAAACCAAGAACCGTCCACACTATATTGTTGCCGAGACTAACCGGGATGATGCAACAAAGATAAAGTAAGTATAAAAAAATTATAAATTGAATAACAAGATGTAGAAAAATCGCGCACAATCAACCACACGATGTTGAAAGTGTGCGATTTTTTGTAGTATAATTATCATGATATAGGTGTTACAATGCATAAAAACTATAATTGTGAGGCAAGCCTATGAAGGCATCTATAGATATTCACTGTCATATTATGCCGGGGGTTGATGACGGGTCACCGGATATGGAGACCAGCCTTAAGATGCTTAAGATAGCTGAGGAAAACGGCATACAGCATATCATTCTGACGCCGCATCACAAACCGCTTCACCATAACGTAAGCCCGGATCACAACAACAAGTACAGGCTAAAGCTCCAAAGAGCTGCAGAGGATGCGGGCATAAATGTAAAACTCTATTCTGGAAACGAAATTTACTATAGCGATGAAACCTTTGATGAACTAACAAGTGGCAGGATATGCACTTTGGCCGGATCGGATTACGCTTTAGTTGAGTTTCATCCAACTAATCCCTATAAAGCGATACATAACGCTATCTACCAGATTCAGGCAGCAGGCTTTATCCCCATTTTGGCTCATGTAGAAAGATATAGTGATATAGTGTCCCATTCATCCTATGTGGAAGAACTTGTGGATATGGGCTGTTATATACAGGTAAATGCTTCAAGTGTAATGGGAAAATATGGTTTTGGAATCTCTCATTTTACGAAGAAGCTTTTAAAGAATTCTCTGGTGCATTTTATAGCAACCGATGCCCATGACGCATCATCCAGGACACCGGATTTAGCCAAATGCAGAGAGTTTATCAGTAAAAAATTTGGAGAAGAGTATTCCGACAGACTTATGTGGGTCAATCCTATGCATGTGCTGCGCGGAGAAATTATATGATACGGGTGAAAAATCTTTAATTTGTGCATAAGCGTTTTGGATTTGTGACAGGGGAGCTTGATGAAAAGTAAAGATGACGTTTTGGAAATAAATCTTGGGGAAATATTTGCGATACTTCTTGGAAGGACATTCCTTATTATCAGCGCAGGAGTATTCTTTGGGCTGGCAGGACTGTTTTTTTCCAAGTTTGTGATGCACCCTGTTTATGAATCCACCACAAAGATTTACATTCTCAACAAAGAAGAAAACCAGACGGTTACATATTCGGACGTGCAGATATCAACGCAGCTCACACAGGACTATGCGGAGCTTATCAAGAGCAGAAGGGTTATAGAAGAGGTTATCCAGAGACTGCATCTTACGGATACTGAATATGAGGACCTTTACGACGTACTCAGGGTTGAGACTCCTTCGGATACACGAATTGTTGCCATAACTGTAAAGGACAGAGATCCTTTGATGGCAATGCGGATTGCAAACTGCATCAGAGAGGTGGCCAGTGAACATATCACTGACGTTATGGATATTGATGCGATTAATGTTGCGGAAACAGCCAATGTTCCTACCTCCAAAGCAAGTCCTTCGGTAGCAAAATGGACAGTTATAGCAGGCTTTATAGGGGCTGTCGTAGTAGCCTTTTTCTCCATATTGGGATATCTTCTGGACGATACCATTAAGAGCAACGATGATGTGGAAAGATATCTTGGAGTAAGCACTCTTGCACTGATTCCTATGATTACTGAAGAAAATGGCAAAAAGAAGAAATCAAAGGCCAAGAAATCAAAATGAGCATGTCAGGAGATGAGTTATGCAGAACGCAAAGCTTCATTTTAGCCAATCCGAGAATAATTATCAGATAAAAGAAGCCTATAAGACCCTTAGAAGTAATATCGAGTTCAGCGGTCAGAATGTCAAAGTTGTATCCGTGACCAGCTGCACACCGGGTGAGGGCAAGACTACAGTTGCCATGGCTCTTGCGAGAGCTTTTGCGGAAGCCGGCAAAAAAACTGTACTGGTGGATGCGGATATGCGTAAGTCCGTACTGGTAGGAAGATATAAAACAGGTTCAGTACGTCTTGGGCTTACTCATTGTCTGGTTGGAAGGGAGAGGCTCTCAAGTGTCATCTGTGAGACCGATACTCCTAATCTGTATGTCATATTCAGCGGTCCTGTGCCGCCGAACCCAAGTGAGCTTTTGGGAGGCAAGATATTTGGCAAGGCCCTGGAAAATATGAAACAGGTTTTTGATTACATAATTATAGACACTCCGCCTCTCGGAAGCGTTATCGACGCTGCTGTCGTAGCCAAGCAGTGTGACGGAACAGTAATGGTTATTGAGAATAATTCCATAAGTTACCGTTTTGCCCAGAGGGTAAAGGACCAGCTTGATAAAGCCGGAGCGAAACTTTTGGGAGTCGTTCTGAATAAGGTTGACATCACCGGCAAAGGCTATTACGGCAACTATGGCAGCTATTACGGCAAATATTATGGCAAGTATTACGGTAAGTATTATGGGAAATATGGAGAGGATACCTCAAATACGACAAACAGACCTGTAAAGACTGTTGAGGCAGAGCCGGATGAGGATGACCTTGATGAGCTTAATTATCTTGCAGGGGTAATGAGAAAAGACTAAAGGACAGAAAAAAGTGAAGGGGAACATTCTAGGTATTTTTTTTACAATTCTGAGCGGAGCGCTGATTGCTCTTATCGTTGTTGCCTACGGAAGAAGTGACAGAGTGGGCCCGGAGTTCAGGTTTTCTGCGCTGAATCTGATTTATGATTCAAAGACAGAGGAAAAAGACCTTATTGCAGGTATAAATGCCTACGATAACAGAGACGGCGATATGACATCGAGGATAGTGGTTGAGAAGGTAGTCCTCAACAAAGATGAGGAAACTGCCGTGGTTTATTATGCTGTGGCTGACTACAGCGGAAATGTCACAAAGCAGTCAAGGGTTTTTCCTGCTGACATCAAAGATATTAACAATGATGAAGATCCCTCGGAACTGATTGAAGATGTTACAGAGATACCCCAGTTTTCTTTTGGGGGCAGTCAGGGCATAAGCGGAGCTTCTGATTCTGACGCAGCTGAGGGGGAAAGTACAGCAGCAGGGGAAGAAGCAAACTCAGAAAGCAACTGATCAGTCGGACAATCTGAAAATGTTGCATCAATTTTTCTTAGCGATTCTATGGAGAGGATATGAGCAGAGCAGGCAAGGTTTTTCTCATAGTGTGGGCGGTACTCATGACAGTGATTGCTGTGGGTCTTGCCGGACTTGAGGCTATAAGATTTTTTGGAAAATCAAAGCTTGATTCGAAATCTGCCACGGTGGCTCCGGTTTTAAATCAGAGCACCGAAGAGGCTCTTAGTGATAGTGCGGGAAAATGGGAAGACGACTGGATTAGGTACGACGGGAAAGTATACGATTACAATGAAGACATCACTACTTTCCTTATTATGGGCATCGACAAGAATGATGAGGTGGTAAAAGAGGTAAAAGAAGTAAAAGAAGGAACTGACGGCGGACAGGCCGATGCACTTTTTTTACTGGTCCTTAATCCGAGAAACGAATCCATAAAGATAATAGGTATTAACAGAAACAGTATGACTGATATCGATGTTTACGATGAATACGGCAGATATCAGACAACAATCATTGGTCAGCTCTGCACCCAGCACGGTTTTGGAAATGGAATGGAAGAGTCCTGCGAATATCAGGTGAAAGCAGTATCCAATATGTTTTACCAGCTTCCGATCCATGGTTATGCAGCAATTAACATGAGTGCTATCCCAATCATAAACGATATGGTTGGCGGTGTGGACGTAACAGTGCTTGAGGATCTTACCAAATTTGACGAAAGCCTTGTTGAGGGGCAGAAGGTTCACCTTGAGGGTGAGACTGCTTTTGCCTACGTCAAGGACAGAGATATAAAACTCTTTGGATCGAGTGACAGAAGACTTGAAAGACAAAGACAGTATCTGAATGCTTTTATTGATGCTGCCAGAGAAATGGCCAAGGAGAACAACAATGCGGCCATTGATATACTTACCGAAATAAACGATAAGATGGTGACAAATATCTCTCCGGATGAGATATCTTATCTGGCACCGTTCCTTGCTACGTTTTCTTTTGATCCGACAGATTTCAAGATGATAAGCGGAGAAAATAAGAAAGTTGGCGGGTATGAGGGCTTTTATGTGGATGAGACGGACCTCTACCGGACAATAATTGATGTTTTTTATGAAAAAGTTGAAGATGTGGACTAAATAAATGACAGAAATGAGCCGATATATAAGCATAGATATGAAAACAGTAAAAAGGCTCCTTGCAATCATGATGGTTTTGGCTGTGCTTTTTGGCATGAACGGATGCGCATCTCCACTTAATAAAGAGGAGGCTGCTGATGAGAGTGCAGATGATTCTTTAGTGGATGTCGCAAAGCTTAGTGAAAAAAACAGTGATATTTTTGCATGGATAAGGATTCCTGATACCGATATAGATTATCCGATACTGCAGAGCAGTGATGGGGATGACGATTTTTACAACAATCACAATTCCGATAAGGAAGAGGACTCCCGCGGAGCGATACATATTGAAGCTGCCAACCTGAAGGATATGTGTGATTTCAATGAAGTTGTGCATGGAAAATCACCTTCGGACGGAAGTCAGTTTTCACAACTAAGTCAGTTTCTGGATAAAAAATTTTTTGATGAACATCCGTATGTTTATGTGTATATGGATGGAAATGCGCTTATATATTATGTTTTTGCGGCTTATACCAGAAAAGATTCAAAGCTCCTTGCTGAGTATGATTTTACCTATGCATCAGGATGTGAGGCTTTTCTTGATGAGATATATGATGGCAGGAGCATGAATAAGCTCATCCGAAGCGGCTGGGAAAATATGGTTCAGCCGGAGAATTTTTTGATCACTCTTACAACCAAGGATACTTTATCAGGAAAACAGCTGGTTGTAGTAGGGTGTCTTGTTGGAGACGTAGCAGGGAAAATCGACAGAATAATGGATTATGGTGACCCTGAAGAATAAAGAGTAACTGTGTTTAAAGAAAATATGGAGGCATGAAAAGATGAAGAAGATTCTGGCTCTCATGATCGCAGGTGTTTTATTTGTGACCTCATCTGTATGCGTTTTTGCACAGGAGGGTACTACTGAAACTATTACAGAAGATGAAGAACTGGTGGGCTCTGCCAGCAAAGATGCTGAGGCTATCAAGAAAGAGGTAGAAGCTCTAAAGGAAAAGATTGAGGAACAGAACAAGCAGATGGAGGAGCAGACCAAGAAGATCGAGGCTCTCATCAACCAGGTTCAGGCCAGCATAAAGTCGAATTCAACTCCAGCTCAGACTACCCAGGGATCCAGTGCAGGAAGAACTCCTACCAACTCCGGAACCAGTGATGTAAGGACTCAGTCTCTTATCAGAAACAATGCTGTTTCCTATGGCTCCAATGTAGTTGCGCAGGGTGGCCACGTTGAAATAAACGGCGGAAAGAGTAATGTCACATTCCTTGTGGGCGTTCCGGATAATGCAACGATGAATTCCGCTGCAAGTCTTGCTACTAATTTAGGTGGATCACTTATTAACTGTATAACAGTAAGTTCTCAGGTTGCTTTCAGAAATGCAAAGGTTAACTTCTATATCACAGGCGTTAATATTGGCGACAATATTGCAGTTTATCAGGTTCAGAACGGACAGTGGGTACAGCTCCAGACAGCAGAGATCAGAAAGGATCATGTGGTTGTTAACATGTCCAACACCGGCACCATTGCATTCATGAGAGTTCCGGTACTTGCATCTGCAACGCACTGAGAAACTATGATGGCGACAAAATAGCAGGAAACACTAAAACAAAATAAACGGGAAGCTCTGATTTCAAGTTCAAAGAAATCGAGCTTCCCTTTTCTTTTGTCGCCTATTAGCTTTACAGTTACGATGATACATGATAAGGTTACATAAGATTTTAATGATGCAGTGTGCTAAAATCTTATGGTTTATTTGTGTGACTATATGTGAAATGGAACTTTACTGATATTGATGATTGGATGAGATGGAGGAAAAGATGAGCTGGGAAGATAATGTGAGAAAAGTTGTTCCATATACACCGGGTGAGCAGCCAAAGATAAAGAACATCATCAAGCTGAATACTAATGAGAATCCATATCCGCCGGCACCGGAAGTGGAAGAGGTGCTTAAGAATCTTACGGTGGATGATTTCAGAAAGTACCCTGATCCTACCTGTGACGAACTGGTAACGGCAGTTGCGGATTTTTATAAAGTTGATAAAGAAAATGTCTTTGTGGGAGTGGGCTCGGACGATGTGCTTGCTATGGCATTTCTGACCTTTTTCAACTCAAAGGACCCGGAGAAGAAGGTTCTTTTCCCTGATATAACCTATTCATTTTATGATGTATGGGCTGACCTTTTCAGAATCCCGTTTGAGCAGGTCTCTTTAAAGGAGGATTTCACCATAAATCCGGAGGATTACTACAAGGAAAATGCCGGGGTGGTAATAGCTAATCCCAATGCGCCGACAGGAGTTCTTTTGCCGCTGGAACAGATAGAAGAGATTGTAAAAAGAAATCCTGATGTTGTGGTTATAGTGGATGAAGCCTATGTGGACTTTGGCGGTGAAAGTGCGCTCCCCCTTATTGATAAGTATGAAAACCTTCTGGTGGTGCAGACCTTCTCAAAATCCCGCTCAATGGCAGGAATGAGGATCGGCTATGCATTTGGTTCAAAAAAGATAATAAAGTATCTTCTTGATGCCAAATTTTCTTTTAACTCTTACACAATGAATATGCCCACGCTTTCTCTTGGAGCAGCCGCTATTAGAGACAGGGCTTATTTTGAAGAATGCAGAGAAAAAGTCATTGCCACAAGAGAGAGGATAAAACCTCTCCTGTCAGAGCTTGGCTTTACCTTCGGCGATTCAAAAACAAACTTTATTTTTGCTAAGCACGAAAAGATGCACGGTAAAGACATATTTGCTTATTTGAGACAAAATGGTATAATAGTGCGTCGATTTGACTTACCAAGAATTGATGAATACCTGAGAATTTCCATCGGTACGGATGAGGAGATGGACAGGCTCATCAGTGTATTAAAGGAGTTTTTGTAATGTTTAAGGAGTATCTTATTGTATTTTTGATTTCTATGGTTCCGCTGGTTGAGCTTCGTGGGGCAGTTCCCTATGCAATCTTAAGAGGCCTTCCGGTGCTTCCAAGCTATATCATAGCTATTATAGGTAATATGATTCCTGTACCTATTATTTTCTTCTTCGCAAGAAAAGTTCTGGAGTGGGGAAAGGATAAGCCAGTGATCGGCGGTTTCTTTACCTTCTGTCTTGAAAAAGGCCATAAGGGAGGAGAGGCACTTAAGGAGAAGGCTGGAAAAGGCTTATACTGGGCGCTGTTTCTCTTTGTAGGAATTCCTATTCCGGGAACAGGCGCTTGGACCGGAACACTTGCGGCTTCTATCCTTGATATGGACTTTAAAAAGAGTGTAAAGGCGGTTATTTGCGGTGTTGTTCTTGCAGGCCTTATAATGGGAACCGGAACAAAAGTTGTTACTTTGATTGCCAGTCTCTTTGGCTGATGGTGAAAAGATATGGAAGCATATACAGATTTTGCAGCTGTTTATGACACATTTATGGATGAAACGCCCTATGAGGAGTGGGGCGTTTTTGTTTCGTCACTGATAGAAAAATATGGCATTTCAAAGCCGGTGAAAGTAAAGAACGATGCTGGCAGCAGTGCCTGTGATGACGGCTGCGACACTTTGGAAGGCGAAACTCCGGAAGATACTGAGGCAGCTCTTGAACAGGAGAAAAATCTTGTGGTGGAGCTGGGCTGCGGAACAGGAAGCTTTACCATGGTAATGGCTAAAAAAGGTTATGATATCATGGGAATCGACCTTTCACCTGATATGCTGGACATTGCCAGGAAAAAGAGCAAGGCAGCAGGCCTTGATATCATGTATCTTGAGCAGGATATGAGCGAGCTTGATCTGTATTGCACTACCGGAACCGTGATCAGTGTGTGCGACAGTGTCAATTATCTTTTGGAAGATGAGGAAGTGCGCAGTACCTTTAGGCTGGTAAATAATTTTCTTTTCCCTAAGGGGATATTTATCTTCGATTTCAATACGCTTCATAAATACAGGGATGTGATCGGAGATACGACAATAGCGGAGAACCGCGAAGACTGCAGTTTCATCTGGGAGAATTACTACCATGATGAAGAACACATAAATGAGTATGACCTGACAATTTACTATAGAAGTGGTGCGGATTCTGAGAATTTTAAAAGATCTGTAGAAACCCACTATCAAAGAGGGTATACTCTTGAAGAGATGAAAGCTTTTGTAAAAGAAGCCGGACTTGAGTTTGTGACTGCAATTGATGCGGATACTAAAAATGCTCCGGATGCTGACAGCGAGAGAATTTACGTTGTCTGCAGAGAGTCCGGAAAATAAAGATATCTTATGAATCTCTTATTCGTGATATAATATGGAGATGACAGGGGCTAAGGTCATAATGATTTGTCTGATGAGCGTTATGGCAGGTTGAGCCTATATTTTGAACACTTGTGCATCAGGTATTATAGCGAAAGGAGATTTTGGGAATGTTTGAACAGGTAAAGCTTAGCGTAGACATGAATGGCCTTGAGCCGCACATTGACCAGCTTACAATGGAAACACATTATGGGAAGCACCATGCAGCCTATACCAAGACTTTCAATGAGCTGGCACAGAAGGCCGGAGTGGACAACCTTCCTGTAGAGGAAGTGCTCAGGACTCTCGACAAGATTTCTGATGAGACCTTGAGAAAGGGCCTTAGAAATCAGGGCGGTGGCTATTACAACCACAATCTTTATTTTTCAACTCTTTCAGCCAATCCTGAAAAGGCTCCTACCGGAAGATTAAAAGAAGAAATTGATAAGACTTTTGGCAGCCTTGAGGCTGTAATAGATCAGCTCTCCAAGGCAGCAGCCGGACAGTTTGGCTCCGGATGGTCATTCCTTTCAGCTGATAAGGCCGGAAATCTATATGTGACTGCTTCGCCCAACCAGGATAATCCTTTCAGCGAGGGAACAGACAGAACGCCGATATTGGCACTAGATGTCTGGGAGCATGCATATTACTTAAAATACAAGAATCTCAGGGCTGATTATATAAAGGCATTCTGGGAAGTTCTTGACTGGAAAGTAGTAACTGAGAATTACGAGAAAGTCATAGGATAAACATATATATGGGTGGGTGCCAAACTTTCTTTTGGCGCCTGCCTAAACGATAAAAATAAGGAAGTCAGAACATATTATGGAAAAAATAAGTGTATCAGTAGTAGTACCGGTATTCAATGAAGAAGGAAATATCGCAAAACTCCATAAGGAGATAAAGGATGTGTGCGAACACAACGGATATGAATATGAGATCATATTCATAAACGATGGTTCTACTGACAGCACTGAAGAAGTCTGCAGAACTCTTTCGCCTCTTAAACTTATAACAATGAGAAAGAACTTTGGACAGACTGCGGCTATGGATGCCGGAATCAAAGCGGCACAATATGAGTATATTGTTACCATGGACGGCGATGGCCAGAACGATCCTGCTGACATTCCCAATATGCTGGCATACCTCAAAGAGCATGATCTTGATGTGGTTTCCGGATGGCGCAAGAACAGGAAGGATACCTTCATGAAGCGATTTGTTTCAAGAGGAGCTAATTTCCTTAGATATCTTCTTGTCCATGATGGAATTCATGACAGCGGGTGTTCTCTTAAGGTTTATAAAAAAGAGTGTTTTAAGGGCATAACTCTTTACGGAGAGCAGCACAGATTCATTCCTGCTATCCTTAAGATAAAGGGCTTTACCGTAGGTGAAGTAGTGGTTAATCACAGAGCAAGAACTTCCGGCTATACCAAGTACAACTGGAAGCGTACCATCAAGGGATTTGTTGATATGATCTCCGTGTGGTTCTGGAACAAATTCGCTACAAGGCCTCTGCATCTTCTTGGCGGTATAGGATTTATCTTTGAAATTTTGGGATTTGCCTGCGGCATCTGGTCTATAGTTCTTTTTGCAATGGGTAGAAAGATGTCCAATAACATTTTCCCGCCACTTTTGACAGTGTTCTTTGTTATTATCGGACTTTTGATGATAATATTTGGCCTTATGAGTGAGATCCTGATCAAGACCTATTATGGAGTACACGTGGATACGCCATATAGTATCAAGTCAATTGAGGATATGGACAGTTACTGTTCAGGCAGAAATGCGCACTAAGTTGCGCATTTCGTGAGAACTTGATGCAGGAGTGAGCGGCAACCTGTTAAAAAGTTGTTGACAATAAAAAAATAATATGATAAAGTATCAAAGGTTGTCAGATAAACAAAGGACAACATGCCGAAGACAGCAGGTGTTCCCTTGAGGAACATAATGTGAATGCGCCTGCCGAGGAAAAGTTTTGATAAGACTTTTTTACCTCTCGATGTCTTCGAGAGGTTTTTCTTTGGCGGTAAATTCTATAAGGAGGTAAAAAAATGGCAAAGGTTGAACTTAAAAAGCCTGTAGTTGAAGAGATTTCTGCAAAGATTAAAGACGCTCAGGCTGTCGTACTTGTAGATCACCGCGGACTTACTGTTGCACAGGATACTGAGCTTCGTAAGAAACTTCGTGAAGAAGGCGTATCATATAAGGTTTACAAGAATACGATGATGAACTTCGCATTCCAGGGAACAGATTTCGAGCAGCTCAAGGATCTTCTTAACGGACCTTCAGCAATGGCTGTATCTGAGTCAGATCCAGCAGCTCCAGCTCGTGTTCTTTATGAGTTTGCTAAGAATGCTAAGGCTCTTGAGATTAAGGGTGGTGTTATAGAAGGCAAGTTCTATGACGCTGAGGCAATGACTGAGATTGCTTCAATTCCTTCAAGAGAGGTTCTTCTTTCAAGACTTCTTGGATCTATGCAGTCACCTATCTCTAACCTGGCTCGCGTTCTTAATCAGATCGCTGAGAAGGACGGAGAGGCAGCTCCTGCTACAGAGGAAGCTCCAGCTGAAGAAGCTGCAGCACCTGCAGAAGAAGCACCAGCAGCAGAGTAATATTTGCTCTGTAAGTAGACCGATTGCGGCTACATGATTCAGCAACAGCTGAATAGAAAATGACGAAATAATTTTAAATTATACTAAATGGAGGTATATTATAATGGCAAAGTTAACAACAGCAGAATTTATCGATGCTATCAAAGAGCTTACAGTGCTCGAGTTAAATGATCTTGTAAAGGCTTGTGAGGAAGAGTTCGGCGTATCTGCAGCAGCAGGCGTTGTAGTTGC
The DNA here is from genome assembly GCA_017413105.1 of Butyrivibrio sp. Lineage (GTDB taxonomy): Bacteria > Bacillota > Clostridia > Lachnospirales > Lachnospiraceae > Butyrivibrio. The sequence continues at coordinate 22,269 of JAFPVA010000170.1, forward strand.
AGCAGCTCCTGGCGCAGCAGCAGCTGGTGAGGAGAAGACTGAGTTCAACGTAGAGCTTACAGAGGTTGGTCCTAACAAGGTTAAGGTTATCAAGGTTGTTCGTGAGATCACAGGTCTTGGACTTAAGGAAGCAAAGGATCTCGTAGACGGCGCTCCTAAGATGATCAAGGAGAACGCTTCTAAGGCTGAGGCTGATGATATCAAGGCTAAGGTTGAGGCTGAGGGTGCAAAGGTTACTCTTAAGTAATTTTTTGAATCAGACTATTATAAGGGCAGATGCAAAGTTTTTGCGTCTGCTCTTTTTTTATACTATAATGTTGTTTGAATTATTTTGGGACGGGGGATTATCTTATGGAACTTAGCGATGTTGTGAAGCTTAAAAAGGACCTGAATGTTACCGATCTTTCCGGTGAGAAGGTAATGATCGATTTTGAATCCGGTAAGTATTTTATGCTCAAAGGGGCAGGAAATGCTATCTGGGATATTATCCAGGAAGAGATTACTGTAGAGGGAATAATTGATAAGCTTACCTCAGAATATGATATCTCCAGGGAAGACTGTGAGAAATCAGTTAAGGCTTTTCTTGAAAAGCTGAAGGAATTAGATTTTATTTGATTTTGGAGTTTTGTTTTGCTTAAGTGGAGTGATTTGCGCCTTGTAAAGGTGGTATTCTGGAGAGAAATTTCCGGAATACATTTTATGCATATAGCGATAGTTTGTATATTAGCTCTCCTGGTTTTTATACCGGGGATTATCAGAATAAAAAAGAAAAAGAGTACGATTGTTGATGTGATTCTTTCATATCTTTTGTGTGTATGTGTGGGAATAGTGCTTCTTATTACTATTTTCAGGCGAGAGGCGGGGTATCCCAGAAATATCATCAGTCCGTTTCCAACCTGGGAAAATTATGGTGGAAACTGGTTCAAGACGATATTCAGCTTCTTTAATATCATTCTCTTTGTGCCTTTTGGCCTTTTGGTAAGATTAAAACAGTATAGGGTTCCGGAGAAAAAGGCATTTATTTTTACGGCACTTATGGGTATTTTATTCACATTATTTATCGAAAATACGCAGCTTATTACACAAACAGGGTATTTTGAATTTACGGATATGCTGAATAACTTTATTGGTGGAATGTTGGGGGCTAAGCTTGGGGCAATTGTACTTATTTGCCATGATGCGCTTTTTAAGGCTGATAAGTGTAGGCTGTAATAATAATTTGGCGGGATTATTTGGATGAAAGCTGAAGACAGATATTTTATTGAATTGACAAGGAGAGCCATCAACCGGATTCATGAGGATGATGGCTTTTTTGACGCGGCTGATTGGAAAAGGATATTTGAGCTTGCACGGAAAAACGGTCTGGATGCAGTTCTTTTGGATTCGGCCAAGGAGTGTGGAAAGATCCCGGAGGATGTTTTAAAAATCTGGGAAGCTGCAAGATTTGAGACTTTCATGAGGCAGGGAGTCCATTTCAAAAAGCTGATGGATATTCTGCGGGAGATGAGCTCTGCAGGAATCGACTATGCGGTTTTTAAGGGGCCTGCCATTGCGGCATGTTATCCAAATTCTCTTTACAGATTTTCTTCTGACTCGGATATTCTGGTAGATGCATCTGACAGACCCAAGGTATCCGCAATGATAGAAAAGAGGGGATATGTAGTCAAAGAACATGAGACCAAGGAAAAGGTGTTTGTATATGAGCACGAGGCTTCAGGACACAAGATAGAACTTCATACCAGCGTCTTTGAAGACTATGAAGGGGCAAAGATAGATATCCTTAAGGGGGCGGAAATAGACAGCCCTGCCCATAGGATAAAGATAAAGACCGAGGGGGGAGAGATAAGAACCTTCGGTGTCAGTGAACACCTCGTATACCTTGTTTTTCATATGATAAAGCATTTTGTGCTTGAAGGGGCAAATGTCAGATTCTTTGCGGACATTACTGTTTTTATCAACAACAATATCGATCAGATTGATAAAAAGTATTTCTGGGGTTGGATGGAAAAGTGCAACTATACTGTGTTCTGCGAGAATTTTTTAACTATATGTGTTAAATATCTTGGGCTAAATAAAGATATTCTGGAAGGCCGTATAGCAAAGGCTTCAGAATCTGTCCTTGAGGATCTGCTCGTGGATTTTATTTATTGTGGAGATTCGGACGAACTGAGAGGAAAGTCCTGGCAGCTTACCGCAACTTTGCAGCCCTATCTTGTTGGAGAGAGGACCAAAGTAAAAAAGAGCAAAAGAGGAAGGCTTATCAGCTACATTTTTCCGGAGGCAGATGAACTTAACGAGCGCTATACTTATGCCAAGAAGCATCACGCTCTTCTTCCGATTGCGTGGGTGCATAGAGCTTTGCATAAGTTTTTGTGGCAGCTGCGTGAAAGAGAAGAGGAAAACTATACAGGAATGCAGAAGGTTGAAGTGGTGGAGTCCAGATTAGGACTTCTTGGCAGTGTTGGGCTGCTTGATGAGGAATAGCCCGGGGGAGCTATATGAGAATATCAGTGCTTCGGTTTCTTAAGTACAACCGAAATAAGAGGATGACTCTTGCAATATGGTATCTTACAGCCTTTTACAGACTGCAGATGCTGATGGTGCCATCGAAGAGCCTTGAGAAAAAATGGGGCGAAAAGGGAAAAGAGTCTCCAAATGAGGATACAATGCAAAACTACAGATATGCTTATGATGTTTCTTTGGAGGTCAATAGAATCGCTGACAAGACCCCCTGGGAGAGCAAGTGTCTTGTAAGGGCGTTGACGGCCAGATATCTTTTACACAGAAAAGGAATAGTTACAACTATGTATCTGGGTGTGGGAAAAGATGATGAGGGCAAGATGATAGCCCACAGCTGGCTAAGATGTGGCGAGAACTATGTCACCGGTGGTGATGGCAGTGGATTTGCTGTGGTGGCGAAGTTTTGCAAGTGAGGGAGCAGATGAACTATAAGTATTTGATCTATGGACTTAAGGTTGAGTCTGAATTTGAGATAGAAGAGGCCTACAGAAAAGAATTCGATGCTGAAGCGGATGTTAGAGTCGTAATCGGGGATATTCCGCAGGAAGTACTGGACTTGTATGAGAATAGTGGAAACGAAAGAAGTTCTGTGGCTGTAACAAAAGAGGCAATGATTTTCAGAATTGATGGCGAGGCGTACTTCTGGGTTACCAAAGATGTTATTACTATTGCCCCTTTTGAAGGCTCTAATATGGCACATATAAAGAGCTATCTTCTTGGAAGCAGCTTTGGATATTGCTTTTTTTTAAGAAAGCAGGTTCTTCTTCACGGGGGAGCTGTAGCAAAGTATGGAAAGGGCGTTATAGTCACCGGGGAGTCAGGAGCTGGAAAATCCACTGTTTCTGATGCTCTTTCGGATAAGGAATATCTTTTTGTTTCGGACGATGTCTGCGCCATATCATTTGATGGGGATAAGCCTCACATAAACATGGCTTTTCCTCAGAAAAAGCTCTGCAGAGATGCGGCCTTAAAGAGGGGGTATGATCTGTCGGAACTTATCTACATCGACGAAGACCGGGATAAGTTTGCACTAAGGCTAAAAGATGGCTTTTTACCCGAGGGAATAGATTTTGACTATCTTTTTGAGCTTGTTTTCACGGAGAAAGACACCTTATCTTTTAAAGAAGTACAGGGGCATGAGAAACTGATGCTCGTTCTTCGCAATGTTTTCAGGGGAGAGGATACCTTCCGGATATGGGGCGCTTCTCCGGAGTACATGCAGCTTTGCCTTAATCTTGCGTCCAAAGTCAGGATTTTTCAGATAGCAAGACCAAAGGATAAGGATACTCTTAAGGAGATTGTGGATTTTATTGACAGTACCGTAAAAGGCTGATTTAGAGGAAAAATAACAAAATTTCAGTTTTGATTGTAAGATTTGACATATTATTTGCAAATTATAAAACGTATTTTTATATTGCTGTCAATTGTCAATGAATGCTAATGATTGTATAATTTTGCGGATGGTTTAAACACGGAATACTATGAACTGCGAAGAACAGTATTTAATGGAGAATTGAAAGCAATGAAAGTACTTATGGTAAACAAATTTCTCTATCCTAACGGTGGATCAGAGACTTATATTTTTAAATTGGGAGAAGCTCTCGTGGCAAGAGGTCATGAAGTCCAGTATTTTGGAATGGAGCATGAGGGCAGATGCGTTGGAAACAAGGTAAATGCTTATACTCAGGATATGGATTTCCACAATGCAAGTAAGCTTGAGAAGATGACCTATCCCCTCAAGACAATCTATTCAAAGGATGCACGTCAGAAGATTAGGCTGGTTCTTGATGATTTTAAGCCGGATGTGGTTCATCTTAACAACTTTAACTATCAGCTCACACCTTCAGTTATTCTTGAGGTTGTTAAGTGGAGAAAAGAGACAAACCGTAAGTGCAAGATTGTATTTACTGCCCATGATTATCAGCTTGTCTGCCCTAACCATATGTGCAATAACCCTAATACTCATGAGAACTGCGAGAAGTGTCTCAGCGGTAAGTTCATGAATTGCACAAAGGGCAAGTGTATCCATGGAAGTACAGCCAAGAGTGCTATCGGTACCATGGAGGCTACTTTCTGGAAGCTTAAAGGAACCTACAAGTATATTGATAAGTTCATTTGCTGCAGTGAGTTCATGAAGAGTAAGCTCGACTCAAATCCTCTTTTTGCCCCTAAGACCGTAGCTATCCATAATTTCATCGATGAAATAGAGTGGGTAGATGTTCAGAAAGAGGACTATGTACTCTATTTTGGCAGATATTCAGAAGAAAAGGGCATCAGAACTCTTATCGAGGCTGCAAAGAGAATGCCTGAAGTAGATTTCATTTTTGCCGGAAAAGGACCTCTTGAAGATCTTCTTGATGGAGTTTCCAATATTAAAAATGTTGGATTCCAGAGCGGAAAGGATCTTGAGAATCTTATCCGTAAGGCTAAGATGTCTGTATATCCTTCAGAATGGTACGAGAACTGTCCATTCTCAGTTATGGAATCCCAGCTTTATGGAACACCTGTAATCGGTGCAAATATTGGTGGTATTCCTGAGCTTATAAAGGTTGGCAAGACAGGCCTTCTGTACAACAGCGGAGATGTGGATCAGCTTTGCGATGCTATCCATTCCATCTGGCAGGATGACAAAAAAGCAGGCGAGATGCATGAGGCATGCAGAGAGCTCAGCTTTGACAATATTGACCAGTATATGGAGAAACTATTAAATATTTATTCGGCTTAATGGTGTTATTGTAATATTATCCTTTTTTAACACAATCTTAATAAAGTTATAAACTGAATAATGATACAATTAATGTGCTTGCGAATGGCTTTTCGTAGGCACATTTTTCGCTTTTTCAGGCTGTTAAAAGGAGGCAGATGATATGCTCGCAAGGCGATTATTTGCAATCACCATGACCGGAATAATAACAGTGACGTCTGCTTTCGTTAGCAGCGTGACTTCTTATGCAACTGAGGATGGTGGTATTGTCTTCTTTTCAGATTCCGAGGGATTTGAAGAAGCTCCTGTAGATAACAGCTACTATGAGGAGACAACTTCGGATACTACTGCTGAAGTAAACGAAATTCAAGAGGAGTATCAGGAAAATCAGAGCCAAAACGAAGTGGTTCGTGAAACTACGTACGAGGCTGAAACTGAGACTGAGACTAAGCCTGAGGCAGCCAGGTCTCTTTCCGGTGAAGAAGATCCTGAAAGCGTAATCGAGCCTGAAGAAGAGCTTAATCCGGATGAGTTAGAGCAAAAAGAAATTGATCCGGAAGAAATCAATCCGGAAGAAATCAATCCGGAAGAATCTGAGGAAATTCTAACTGAAGAAGAATACAGCGATGCTATCTTCTCTGTCAGGTTTTATCCCAATGGTGGACAACTTATCAGCGAATTTACACTGAGCGAAGATGTGAATTCTTGGGAATATGATGTAACAGACGGCGTTATGACTGTTTATGCCCAGAGCGCGAAAAATGCCTTGATGGGCTTTGGCTATGCGCTTGAAATGACGGATGGCAGCAGGACCTTTGATGGCTGGTACTATGATGAAAGCATGTCTGAAAAGGCAGATTTTGGCGAAGGTATCCCTTTAAAGAGAGATATTTCTTTGTATGCCGGATTTTCTGATTCTGCGTCACCCTATGTTTATGAAGAGATTTCTATAGTAGACAGTCTTATTGAGCAGGAATTTGAAGGTCTTGCCGAGGTTAAGGAAATTGCACAGTTAAATGAGATAGAAGATGAGGAACTGCTGGATTCGGAAATTCCTTCTGAAATTGAGCTTCCGCCTGATGATGAAGAAGTTCCGGCAGAGGATGACAGTATTTATGCTGTAAGATTTAATCCCGGTGAAGGACAGATCATCAGTGAGTTTGAAGTTGGTGAAGATGTAAGCTCCTGGGACTATGATGCAGCTGAACGGGTTATGACGCTTTATGTACAGGGCGCCAGAGATGTAATAAAGGGTGTAAATTATGCTCTTGCGGTGCCGGATGGCAGTAAGAACTTTGATGGTTGGTATTATGATGAAGCTTTGACACAAAAAGCAGATCTCCAGGCTGGAATTGCTTTTGCCGGGGATACTACGCTTTATGCCGGATTTTCAGATAACAACAATGCTCCGAATATATTTGAACAGCTGATAAGTAAAATTACCGGTACTGCAGAAAAGGAGCCTGTAGCTGAGGTGAGCCTTAATGTGCCTACCGATGAGGTTATTCCGGAGGATTCAGCTGAGGAAGCACTGGAAGCAAGAAAAGAAATGACTTCAAGCGACCTTATCCTGCCAGAGGATGAGGTTAAGATTGCTGCGACTGTAGAGCCGAAGGAAGAGAAGGCTGAAGAGAAAGTAGAAGGACAGACGGAAGAATCAAAGGAAGTACAGTCTGACGAGAAGGCAGACGGACAGAAGGAAGGGGCAAAAGAAGAGAAGGCTGTAGATAAGGCTACAGAACAAACGGAAGATAAGAGCGCAGAAAATAAAGAAGAACAGGTAGCAGAGGAGAAGACTGGAGAATTAAAGGAAGAACAGACAACTGGGAATAAAGAAGACCAGGAAGAACCTGCAGATACAATTCATACAATTAAGTTTTATCCGGGAGAGGGAACTCTCATAAGTGAATTCAAGATTGGGGATAATGTGTCTGACTGGAACTATGATTCTTCCACTGGAATAATGACCATGCATGTTGCTGCCTCCCCGGATGTGATAAAAGGGATTGACTATACTCTTGAAACTGCAAATGGCAGTAAATCATTTGAAGGCTGGTATTATGATGAGGCCCTGACAAAGGAAGCTGACCTTGAAGCAGGAATCACTGTTGATAAGGATATTTCTTTATATGCTGCTTTTGGAGATGGCAAGGATTCTAAATCTGAGACTGAGCAACAAGGTAGTGAAGAGATAAGTGCAGCAGTGCCTGATGCCGGTGATGCGCAAAGTGATAAAAAAGATAGTGATGCTAATGATGCTCAGAGCGGGGCAGATTCAGACAATACACTTGAGTCAGATGGAGCTGAGGTTGTTGCAGCAAGAGAAGAGCTGGATTCTGAAGATGGAACAAAATCTGATTCTGAAGAAGCTCAGGATGATAAGCTTCATATAATACGTTTTTATCCGGGAGAGGGAACTCTTATAAGTGAATTTAAGACTGGTGATAATGTATCTGACTGGGAATATGATCCTGCCAGCGGAATAATGACCATGCATGTTTCCGCCTCTTCGGATGTCATAAAAGGGATAGATTATACCCTTGAAACTGTAAACGGCAGTAAATCATTTGAGGGCTGGTATTATGATGAGGCACTGACAAAGGAAGCTGATCTTGAAGCAGGAATCACTGTGGATAAGGACATTTCTTTGTATGCTGCGTTTGGAGATGGTAAGACTTCCAATGAGGAAAGTGCATCTGAATCTGAGACTGAGCAACAAGGTAGTGAAGAGATGAGCGCAGCAGTGCCTGAATCAGGCGGTGAGCCTAACATTGCTCAGGGCGGATCAGAATCAGAGGATACCCTTGCGTCAGATGAAGCGGAGGCTATTGCGGCAAGAGAAGAACTTGCTTCTGATGGTGAAGAATCTGATTCAATAGAAACTCGGGATGATGTGCTTCATACTGTTCGTTTTTATCCCGGAGAAGGCACTCTTATAAGTGAATTCAAAATCACTGACCAGGTAATAGACTGGGAGTATGAGCCATCAACTAAACTCATGACAATGTATTTTCCAAGCTCCACCAAGGTGCTTAAAGGGATTGACTATTCGCTTGAAGTTGCAAATGGCCAAAAAGAGTTCGAAGGCTGGTTTTATGATGAGACCATGACTCAGGAAGCTGACCTTGAAGAAGGTATTTCGTTGGAGGAAGACATTTCTCTTTATGCGGGATTTTCTGATGGTGAGGGCTCTGGTACTGAGAATTCAGGTACTGATGATTCGGATACCGAAGGTATTAACGCTGACCTTACCTCATCGCTGGATCTTTTGACAGAAATGGAACTTTCTCCTGATGGCACGGATTTGGGAGAATACGACATTGATGTCATTTCGGGTGAAGAGATTATATCAAGTGCTTATGAGAATATCCCGGAGGTTGTAACAGATCCTGTTTACGAAGAAAAAGAAGTAACTCCTCAATACGATATTGATGAGAGAGATGAAGCTTTATTTGCTGGCATCGATATTGCAAACAGTAATCTGAAAATAAGTGAAATTACTTCAAAAGATTATACCGGTGATGCTGTTACTTTTGATGAGGATGAAATAAGAGTTTATTTCAACGGTATAAGACTTAAGGAAGGCGACGATTATAAACTTACCTATTCAAATAATACGAATGCTTTTAAAGCTCCGGAATACTTTATTGGGCTTACTGATAGTGAAAAGGCTGCGCTTAAGCCGCCGACTGTGAAAGTTACGCTTGTTGGAAAATATACAGGAAACGCAGATCTGTATTTTGACATAAATGGCATGGATATTTCTAAGGCTTATCTTGCATCATCAGGAGTTATGACTGCTCGTTATCTGGATAAGGCTTTTGATCAGTATCCTGTTGTTAAGGCTGAGCTTCCAAACGGAAAGACAGTTTCTCTTACCATTGGAGAAGACTACGATGTATTCTACAACAGAATAATAAATAGTGATGGCGAAGAAACTATCAACTACTCTGAGATGCTAAGTGCTGCTCAGGTGGCAGACGTTGTCAGAAAAGCTACTGAGAGCGGTTCCGGCGAAGATATCTTTTTCCTTGTTAATATGAGAGGAAAAAAGAATTATGCAGGTGTTCTTGCTTCAGAGGAGGGAATAAATTGGGCTCCGAGGCTTCAGGTAATGAGCAAAGCTTCAGTAGAAGCCAGCTTCCTTCAGCTTGATAATGCAAATCTGTCAAAGAAGGTGCCTGTTCAGGAGTACAGAGAAGACAATACAGGAATGCCAATATCTGCATCAGCAGATGTAATAAAGCTCTTTAAAGATGGAGAGATTGAAGTCAGCATAGCCGGCCAGAAGCTTACCTATGTAGAAGATGAGGCAGCAGCTTCAACTATTTCTTCTGAAGGTTATTACTTTAGAGCAGTAGATCCGGCCACTAGCGACAACGAGCTAAATCGCAGAATTGGAACAAACAATTACATAACCCTTGTGGCAACAGATATCCCTGAATACAACAGGATTGCCGGTTCGTTCAATGTTTTCTTTGAGGTAAAGGGTACAAAGCTGAATATAAAGAGCATTAGACCATCGCTTGATTATGATGGAAAGACTGTACTGGTTTATAGTGAAGATGATGTTGACGGAGATGGATATCAGGATGTGGATATCAAAGCTTCAGTTCAAAGACTTGACGCTGTTGTCACAGATTCAAACGACCAGGTTCTTTCAACTGACAGATATACAGTTTCCACTGACTATGACACTTCAGATGCGGGAAGAGTAATTGTTACCTTTGAGGGAAAAGCAGAACGCGGAGTGACCGGAAGTGTTTCTAAGAAGATCAAGATAGAAAAGCGGAAACTCACAGAAGATGACGTTAAGGTTAACTTTGCAGATAAGAATATGAGTCCTGATGGCGTTCCGCTAAGCGGTGGTATGGCTGAGCCGGCTATCATTGTTAGGCTTCTGGACACCGGGGCTGTACTAAAAGAGAACAAGGACTATACAGTAGTTTATTCCGACAATACTGATGTGGGTCAGATTGGAAGTATTACTGTAAAATTCGTTGGAAATTACAGTGGCAAGCTGGATAAAGTTCTTTATTTCAGAGTTGCAAAGATGCTTCTTAGTTATGAGAACATAGAAGTATTCGCTGAGGATAAGGTTTACAAGGAGAATGCAGGAAGCAATTACTTTAAGTCAAAACCTATTCTTAGTAATGAAGGAAATGACCTGAAACTAAAGACCGATTATGTCTATGCTGCAGCTCCTACATATTATTATGCAGAGAATCTGACGGAGAAGAACGCTGCCGGAAAGATCATTTATTCCAGAAAAGCCGGAACTCCTATAGACGATGACGAAGCTGTTCATGCCGGAGCGCTTATTGAAGTCAGGTTTAGTATCATTCCTTCTTCGAAAACCGAGAACTATACTGCAGAGAAGGATTCCAAAGGTAACTATATTCCTGTTGAATTCTCTACAACCTATCGCATGGGCAAAATGTCTATAGAATCTGCTAAGGTTAAAATAGAGGATCAGGAGTATGACAACGGATATTCTGTAATCCCTGGTAAAGATGACATAACTGTCACAATTGGCTCGGGAGATAATGCGGTTACTTTGGGCAGAAATGATTATCTGATCATCGATGCGGTTTCCTGCGAAGATGTCGGAACTGCGACCCTGGTAATCCAAGGAAGAGGAAGATATGTCGGGACCAAAGAGGTGACCTATAAGATCGTTAAGGGCAGGGGAGAAATAAACTGAGAAATGTTCAGGCAATAGAATAATGTGAGAGGTACTGAGGATGAGGCTTTAGCGCTTTATCCTCAGTTTTTTTATATATGGCATCTTGAAATTATTATTTAAGATGTCCTAGGCGCATATAATAAAAGTAGCTACAATGTAGGATGCGGGCATGCGACGAGTAGCTAGCTGATTCTCTTCTGTGCGGATAATTTCCGTAATATCGCAAACTTCTTAAGGAATTCTGTAGTATCTACAGAAAACATTAAGGATTTGTTCGATTGCTGTTCGATTTGCAGTTATGATACACTTTTCTTTGCGGTCATCGCTCTAAGTAGCGATAGACTATCTTAGTGGCATTTCGCCATATATTTCCGATGTTTTTGTGCACAGAAACTTATGAGGATTACCGTTATGTTTGCGCTTGAAAGGCCCAGACATGAATTTTATAATTAGAAGGAGAAACATATTTGAAGGAAAAAGACATTACAGCAAATGAGTACATGTCAGATCCTGAGAGATTTGCAGATGTATTTAATTATTTTGCTTTTGATGGCGTACCTGTTATTAAGCCAGAGAATCTGGAAGAAAAAGAAGCGGCAGAGCGGATTGTTATAGATGAACTCAAAAAGATAATTGCCTATAACAAACTGCGTGACATAATAAAGCACTGTACTGTGAAAGCTGATGAGCATGCAATGATGGTTCTTCTTGGAATAGAGAATCAATCTGAACTTCATTATGCCATGGTAATCAGAAACATGCTCTATGACTCAATCAACTATTCAAGACAGGTTCAGGCATTAGCAGCAAAACACAAACAAAACAAGGATGCAAAGAATAGCGCAGAATTTTTATCGGGAATTACCCCGGAGGACAAGATTCTACCTGTAATCACGCTTGTAATAAACTGGAGTGACCAAAAGTGGGAAGCGCCACGAAGACTATCTGATATGTTTGAAAATCCCAAAAGCGAAATAATCAAATATGTATCTGATTATTCCATTAATCTTTTGGATCCACATGAAATAGAGGATTTTAACAAGTTCAGCACTGAGCTTGGCGATGTATTCGAGCTGATTAAAAGGCAAAATGAAGATGGTGTATTTTACGATATGCAGAGTAGGAAAGGAGACGACTGGAGCATGACAAAGGAATCAATTAAAATGGTGAATATGTTTACAGGAGCTAATATTTCTACAGAGTCAGCAGAGGGAGGAAAAGTTAAGATGTGCAGATTGACACAGTCAATTTTGGAAGATGGAATAGAGAAGGGGATTGGGCAAGGCCGTGATGAAGGAATCACCGGCGCCGTGATGTTGCTTAGAGGCTTGGGACTGGATGATAAAGCCATTAGTGAAAAGATTTGTGAGCAGTATAATCTGTCACCTAAGCAAGCAAAAAAGTATCTTTAAGATATAAGCAATAATATAGTATTCATTGTATTTTTAAGAGGTTGTCATTAGATGACCTCTTATTTTTGTGGGCGCTGATAATTATCTATTTGCGAGACATGATTAACAAAAAAGTATTGTTAAAAAATATGATTTTATATCATTTGCCGATTGAAATGTGGATAAGTAAGTTGTATAATTTCGCGAGGCTAAAATCGTACAACTAAAAAATTTAATATAAAATTTCTGAGGAGATAGTTATGGCAGAGAAAAAGTTAAATGGAACCGTTATTGTAACTTACAGATGTAATGCGCGTTGTTCAATGTGCAACAGATATAAGGCACCAAGTAAGCCTGAGGAAGAGATTTCAATTGAGACAATCAAGAAGCTCCCTAAGATGTACTTCACAAACATCACAGGTGGTGAGCCTTTCATCAGAACTGATATCAAGGATATCGTGCGCGAGCTTTATAAGAAGTCAGATCGTATTGTTATTTCAACAAACGGTTTCTTTACTGACAGAATCGTAGATCTTTGTAAGGAATTTCCTCAGATTGGTATTCGTATTTCAATTGAAGGACTTGAGAATACAAACAACGAGATCAGAGGCCTTGAGAACGGCTATCAGAGAGGATATCAGACTCTTAAGAAGCTTCGTGAGATGGGCATGACAGACGTTGGATTTGGTATGACTGTTCAGGATAAGAATGCTCCTGATCTTGTACCTCTTTACGAGCTTTCAGACGAGATGGGCATGGAGTTTGCTACAGCATCTCTTCACAACAGTTTCTACTTTGTAGAAGCTAAGAACATCATCAAGGATCGTCCAATGGTTGCTCAGAACTTTGAGAACCTTGTAAATGAACTTCTTGCAAGCAAGAGCCCTAAGAAATGGTTCAGAGCATACTTCAACCATGGACTTATCAACTACATTTACGGACAGAAGAGGCTTCTTCCTTGCGATATGTCTTTTGATACATTCTTCATCGATCCTTACGGAGATGTAATGCCATGTAACGGAACAAAGGACAAAGAGGTTATGGGTAATCTTAATACTCAGTCCTGGGATGAGCTTTGGAACTCAAAAGAGGCTGAGGCTGTACGTGCAAAGGTTCGTTGCTGCGACAGAGATTGCTGGATGATCGGTTCAGTTTCTCCTGCAATGCACAAGTACATCTGGGTACCTCTCTGGTGGGTAATCCGTCACAAGGCTAAGTTCTGGACAAAGAAGAAGTATAGCATGTATGAGAACAAGATCGTTCGCGACCTTCGTGATGGCAAGGTAACAAAGGAAGAACTTGATAAGTGCAGTACATGTGATATGTGTGCAACAGTAAACAACGGTCTTTCAGCAGCATCTATGGAGCAGCTTAAGGACAAGACCGGAGAAGAGATTGTTGATGCAGACATCGCAGCACAGCTGGGGAAATAATCTTATCTTTGCTACAGATTATTGCGATTGGGGCAAAAGATACGGAATGAAGAAAAAGACAGTAATTATGGCTGATCCGGTAATGGTAAGGCATGGAGTGAGATGATGAGAAAAGTTCTCTATATTACTAATATAGAAGTTCCATATAGAGTTAAGTTCTTTAACAGGCTGTCAAAAGGTGTAGATCTTACTGTTTTATATGAGCGAGATGGATCATCAAACCGTAACAGTGAGTGGGCAAAAAGTGTAAATGCGTCTTTTTCCAAAGCATTTTTGGGAGGATACAAGATATCTAATGAGAATTCCTTTTCTTTTGGTATCCTGAAATACTTAAAAGGCGATTATGATGACATTATTGTAAGCTGCTTTAACAGTCCGGTTCAGATATTTGGAATGCTGTATTTAAGACTGTTCAGAAAGAAATACATATTAAGTTTTGACGGCGAACAGTTCATTGGAAATGATGGTCTTAAGGATAAGATCAAAAAATTCATTATCAGTGGTGCTGATAAATATTTGGTTGCCGGAGAAACTGCGGCAGAAAATATAAAGAAGCTAGTTGGTAACAAAAAAGTATATTCATATAATTTCAGTTCTTACACAACAGAAGAACTTGAAGAAAATAAGAAAAATCCTACTACCAGACGTAAGGATGTTTTGGTAGTAGGACAGTATTTTGACTATAAGGGATTGGACATTGCGGTAAAAATAGCAAGATCAGATCCTTCTATCAAATTTAAATTTGTGGGAATGGGAAGCAGGACTGAGCAATTCGTTAGCGAACAGCTTAATGCTTCGGATACCAATATAGAGGTTGTGCGTTTTTTACAAAAAGAAGCGCTTAATAAAGAGTATAGAGAGGCGGGAGTGCTCCTTCTTCCATCCAGAAAGGAATGCTGGGGCCTTGTTATAAATGAGGCTGCATCTTTTGGAATGCCAATAGTTGCAACTAACGGAAGCGGTGCAGCCAAAGAGTTCTTAAGAGGAAAATACTCAAGATATATTTTTGATAGTGATGATACCAAAGGTATGCATGATGCCATAAGTGAGTTGTTGTCACAGGATAATAAGGAGTATTCCAACTACCTGATAGAAACAAGCTCAAAGTATAATGTTGAGAATATGGTTGATGCACATTTAAGAGTTTTAGAGGAGTTATGATGAAAGCTAGAGTTATTGCATATTATCTTCCACAATTTCATCCGGTACCTGAAAATGATAAGTTTTGGGGTAAAGGATTTACAGAATGGACAAATGTAGCTAAGGCAAAGCCTTTGTTTAGAGGACATGTTCAGCCTAGAATTCCTGCTGATCTTGGATTTTATGATCTGAGACTTGCAGAAGTGAGAAAAGAGCAGGCTGCTCTTGCCAAGGAAGCGGGCATTGAGGGCTTCTGCTACTGGCATTATTGGTTCGGTAATGGTAAACAGGTTTTGGAAATGCCATTTAATGAGGTTGTAAAAAGCGGAGAGCCGGATTTTCCTTTTTGCCTGGGATGGGCTAACCATGACTGGACAACCAAAACATGGGATAAAGGCAAATCATTGATGAATTCTACAATGATTTTTAAGCAGGAATATCCCGGCGAAGAGGACAATATTGCGCATTTTAACAGTTTGCTTCCTGCTTTTAAGGATCACAGATACATCAAAGTTGATGGAAAACTTCTTTTTGCGATGTTTGGTCCTAAAAAGTTTGATAATCTGAGTGGATTCATGAATACATGGAACAGACTTGCCAAAGAAAATGGTTTGGAAGGCTTTCATTTCGTTGCATTAGCACCTTCATTGGGAAAGCTTGATGCTAAGACATTGAAAAGCAAGCATTTAGAAGACATCATCAGAAGTAATTATGAGTGGTATTACGAAAATGGATTTGCTGCAGTTAATTCCATCAACCTGAAGTATGCAGAACTTAAGACAGGAGGAACGCTTCATAAAGCTTTCTTTGGAATGATCAGAAGAGTGAAATGGTTGTCTGCTGTAGAAAAATATGATTATCGAAAAATCATGTCAAACTATTTCACTAACGTTGATAAGGATGAGAGAGTGTATCCTCAGTTACTGGCTGGATGGGACAGATCTCCAAGATCCGGAAAAGACGCAATAATATATTACAACAATAATCCGGAGACCTTTGGCGAAGCAGCAAAGAGGGCCGTTGACATGGTCCAGAATAAAAGTGATGAGCATAAGATCATATTCCTGAACTCATGGAATGAGTGGGGAGAGGGCGCGTATTTGGAGCCGGATCAGGAGTTTGGTAAAGGAAAAATCGAGGCTCTTAGAAAAGTGCTTGATGGTGATAAATAATGAGAGTATTAAATGTATTCTATAACTTTGACCAAGGGGGCGTAGAACGGTTAGGAATAGCCGTGGCTAATGCTTTGGCGAGTACAGATAATGAGTCATATGTCTGTGTTATCAATGACAATAGAGATGAGAAGCTTTTAAAGCTGTTTAATGAAAATGTTCATCTTGTTTTGTTGAAGAAGGCCGAGAAGTTAAGAAAGCTTGATTATTTGCATCAGCTGATAAGTCTTATAAAGACTGAAAAGATAGATGTTATGCATGTGCATCAGGGAACACTAATGAGCTTTTATTTATTGGTTAAGCTTTTTTGCCCGACCCTGAGAATTTATTTTACTATTCATGATACATATATTTATTCAGAACTATCGAAGAAAAACAGGACAATTGCCAATATAATCTGCAATAAGATGATTGCTATTTCAGATGCGGTTGTAGACGATATGACCAAGCACGGAGCACCGGCAGAAAAAATTAAGCGAGTTTATAACGGTGTTCAATTTACTGATTTTGAAGTAAGAAATGAAAACATTATTACAGATGTACCTGTTGTGGTAAATGTTGCCCGCTTTTACCCAAAGAAGAAGGGACAGGATACGCTTATCAAAGCAATCTACGTTTTGGTTAGCAGAGGAGAAAAAGTTAAGCTTATTCTGGCCGGAGGTGAGCTCTATGAAGGTGAAGGTTCTATCTCGAGAATGAAGGAATTGGCCAAGACCCTTGGAGTTCAGGATTATATTGAGTTTCTGGGAAATGTTTCTGATGTTAATGCACTGCTTAAAAAAGCAAATGTATTTTGTATTCCCTCAAACTATGAGGGCTTTGGTATTTCTGCCGTAGAAGCAATGGGAACAGGTTTGCCATGTATAGCAAGTAATATCATTGGACTTGACGAAGTAGTCAACTCTGATGAACTTGGCTTGAAATTCAATGCTGGAAATCATGAAGAACTTGCTGACGCTATCCAGAAAGTAATACATTCTTTGGATAGCTATGATCCCAAAAGAATTGCTCAAAATGTCAGAGAGAGATTTTCTATAGAAACAATGATCCATGAATTACTTCAGGTTTATGGAGAATAATGGAGTTTTTTGTAATGGTATGCATAATCCTAATAAATTACAACGGAAAAGTTGATACAGAAGAATGTATTAAGAGCATCAAGAAAAACCAGACTGATTATAAAATAATTATCGTCGATAACAATTCATCGAATGGGAAGGTAGAGTATAACGATGTTATTGATAAAAAGAGCTGTGAAATAGTATATCTGGATGAAAATATAGGATTTGCGGCAGGAAATAACATTGGTATTGAATGTGCCCAAAAGTACAATCCAGATTATCTGTTGCTACTTAACAATGATACTGTTGTTGAAGCTGATTTTTTAAACAGCATTGTGGCAAAATCGAAGGAATACAATGACAATGCTGTAATTACTACTAAGATTGTTTATTATGACGACAATGAGTATTTGTGGTATGGTGGTTGCAAATTTGATGGCAGTACTGGAGAATACAAGATTCTAGGCATCGGCGAAAAAGATTCTGATTTTTATAATGTCGAGAAGTATGTAGAATACATAACCGGATGCGTTATGCTTTTTCCTTGTAAGGTGTTAGATATAATAGGGAAGATGAGCGAAGATTATTTTTTATATTACGAAGACGCTGATTATTGTGAACGAATTAGAAGAGCAAATGTAAAAATGGTATATGTTCCTGAAATCACTGTTTATCATAAAGAGAGTAGAAGCACAAAAAAGGGGAGTGATATATATCAGTATTATATTCTCCGCAATTACCTAATGTTTATTCAGCGATATAGCTCGGATAAAACAAAATATATTATTAAGAAGTTTTTCAAGTCATTAAAAGAAGTTGTTCGAGCTCGAATGAATT
Source organism: Butyrivibrio sp. (assembly GCA_017413105.1). Lineage (GTDB taxonomy): Bacteria > Bacillota > Clostridia > Lachnospirales > Lachnospiraceae > Butyrivibrio. The sequence goes on from JAFPVA010000170.1 coordinate 40,213, forward strand.
ATACTGTTTGGAAAAAAGCTTGGGGTGATTTCGTTAGAGGTAATATTGGTAAGGCTTTTTTGTAATTATTAGAAAGGTTTATGATGAAAGACAAATTAATAATTAATCGAGAATCTTTAGACATTTTTATCATATATCTAATCATTTTGATGGATTGTAACTATTTGTTCTTATTTCCAATTCCTGCACCTTTAACGGTTTATTGGAGTCCATATGTAAAGTTCGCTTTGGTTTTTATCTCGTTAGTATACACGATAATAATTCGAGGATGGAGAATAAATAATAAATTCATAAAAAGATATTTGATTCTTCTTACCATTAGTTTCATGTGCGTATCACTACTCTCAAATCATTATTATCCAGATGAGAAGATACATAATCATATTTTGCAATATGGTGGTGTATTTTTGGTGGTTTTCGCCTTTCCATTAATTGCCTATTTTAAGAGATGTGGAAGTTATGAACCTTTTCTAAAGGGAATCAATGTTATCGCTTTTCTGATTTATATGTTGTTTATAGGGCAATTAGTACTTTCTAAGATTGGCGGACCATTCGTTCTTAGTTTGTATCATTCTACACGTTATGGTAACTTGCGAATGGGCCTCTCAATTATAGGAAATGTAATGGTCATCTATAATTTTTGTCGTTTATTATATGATGATGAATCCAACAAAGCGTTTAATGCGATTCAATTGGTATTGGGATTATTTTGTGTCTTTGTAATACAGCAGACCAGAGCATATGAAATCGCTTTTTGTATTGTTTTGGGTATTCTTACTGTTTTTAAGGGAAATAAGACATTTAAACAGCAGATATTTCTTATACTTGCATTTTTGGCAGCTATAATTGTGATAGCAACAGGTGTATTAGATACGTTCTTGGCATCATTTACTTCAGGATCTGAAGTTGCAAGTACAGAAATAAGACAAGTTGCTTACTTATATTTCTTCTATACATTTTTGGAGAATCCTTTATGGGGACATGGATTCCTTACAGATTCTTCATATCAGAGTATTAAGGTAGGACCTTGGGGATATTTTTATTATGCAGATACCGGAATTGTAGGTTTACTCGCGCAATGGGGCCTTTTTGTAATTCCTGTATATATCTATCCATTTATTTACTGGACAAAGCTATTAATAAAAAAACGTCATGAGAAGATAGATCCTTTTCTTGTTGGTTTAATTATATTTTTGATTGCTCTGTCACCAACGCTGCTTTGTTTAAATCCAGAGCGAGTGCTGATATGGCCGATTTGTTTTGCATTGTTTGTTTTTCTTGAAGGAACTGAAAAACAGGAGGATGATCGTCAGTCATTGTTATGGTTTGGAAATATGTAATAAAAATGGAAAAAAGGATTTTGGAATCAGATGAAAATTGAAAGAACAAAAAATGCTTCCAGAAATGTTGTTTTTGGAACTATACGTAAAGCGTATCAGTTGATTGTCCCCTTTTTCATGCGAACTGTCATCGTATATTTGCTGGGACCGGGATATGCAGGACTGAATAATCTATTTACTTCGGTTTTACAGGTTTTGAATCTTGCGGAGCTTGGCGTTGGATCGGCAATGACTTTTTCTATGTATAAGCCTATTGCTGAAGACGACAAAGATAAAATATGCGCATTGATGAAGCTGTATCGCCTATATTATAGAGTGATCGGAATTGTAGTTGGTATTATAGGCCTTTCGCTGTTGCCGTTTATTCCATCATTGATAAAATCAGATTTACCTGAGAATGTAAATGTATATGTTCTTTATTTGATGAATCTGGCTGCGACTGTTCTGACCTATTGGTTGTTTTCATATAGAAATTGTATTTTGACAGCGCATCAGAGAATTGATGTACCGCATAGAATTGCGTTGGTAACTGACACCATCAAATATATAGTTCAGGTTTTTGTATTATTTGCATTTCATGATTATTACTTATACGTACTGGCTATATTGTTTACACAGGTGATCAATAACTGTACTACTGCGTTTATGTCTGCAAAACTATACCCGCAATACTCACCTAAGGGAAATCTTGCAAAAGACGAAGTGCGTTTTATCAACGGCCGAATAAGAGATTTGTTTACCTCAAAGCTTGGCGGCGTTATCCTTAATTCTTCTGATTCAATAGTTGTTTCTGCTTTTTTGGGCTTAAATATGCTTACTATATATCAGAACTATTATTTTATTGTTTCTGCCATAATGGGCTTTGTCACTATTATTTTCACTTCAATTTCTGCCGGAATAGCGAATAGTTTAGTTACAGAAACCTTAGACAAAAATTTCAATGATATGAAAAAACTCTGCTTTATGATTTCCTGGATATCAGGATTTTGTTGCGCTTGTTTCCTGGCTATAATGCAGCCTTTTATGGAAATATGGATGGGAAAAGAGCTGATGCAGGATATTATGTTTGTTGTTTTCTTCTGTATGTATTTTTATATATTAGAGATAATGACAGTTATAAATGTGTATAAAGACTCTGCAGGATTGTGGCATGAGGATAGATTCAGACCTTTGGCTTCGGCATTTGCCAATCTTTTGATGAACGTTATTATGGTTCAGTTCTGGGGATTATATGGCGTAATTTTATCAACTGTTTTAGCTGTTATTTTGGTAAGTATGCCATGGCTTCTAAACAATCTGTTTTCACTTTTGTTTACAAGAGAACAGTTAAAAGTTTTCCTGAAAAAGAATGCTAAATATCTGTGTATCGTTGTAGTGGTTTTGGCATTTAATACATTTATTTGTTCTTTCGTGAACTTGGGATTGTGGGGAACAGTAATCATAAGATTGGCTATATGCATAATAGTACCTAATGTTTTATTCTACTTGATTTACAGAAGAACAGACGAGTTTAAGCAGAGTGTCATTTTGGTAGATAAAATGACAAAAGGGCGCTTACATTTGAGTAAAGTGTTGGGATGTTAACATCTTTGATTAGGTGTAAAAGTATAGTATGAGAGGAAATGAATAAAAGAATGGCAGATAGGACTAAGATTGGTTTTCTTTATATGGGAAATCCCACAGATACAAAGTATTGGAGCGGAACTGTATCTAATCTCCATAAAATAATTTCAAAATCAGATAAAGTGGAATTGGTTGATATTGTTGTCAAGCCGCATCGGTTATCTGCAAAATTATATAAAGCAGTAAGAGTACTTTCGCTAAAGAAGAATGAGATCTCTTTTCTATCAGCTTTTTTGAACTCTCGTGCAGCTGATCGAATGATAGAGGAATCTAATTGTGAATATATTTTTGCACCTGCATGCAGTAAGCTGATCTACTCAGGAAGAAAGGCTTTGAAGAACAAAAAACTGATCTATTTGAGTGATGCTACATATCATAACATGATTGGGTACTATTTTTTCCATTCGAAGCATGATCAGAGAATTGCAGATATGTGGGAGAGTACATCTCATAAATTGGCTTCAGCAATCATATTCCCGGCTGAGTGGTCGTTTGATGATGCAATGAATTATTATCACACGCCTAAGGAAAAGATAAAACTATTAAAGTTTGGGGCAAATATTGAGGATGTCGGATCTAAGGTAATAAAGCCGGGAAAAGATAAGTATAAGCTTCTTCTTATTGGAGTTGATTACGTTAGAAAAGGGGTTGATGTTGCAATCGAAACAGTCAAGCGCTTAAACGAATCTTCATCTACTGTAAAATATGAGCTGACCATTGTTGGCTTAAATAAGCCGGATATTGATATTCCGGATTATGTTACTTTCTTGGGAAAACTTCGCAAGGATAGGGAAGACGAATTAAAGAGACTGATTGATTGCTATAAATCTCATGATATTTTTATTTTGCCTACTAAGGCAGAGTGTTCTGCGATTGTATTTTCAGAAGCATCCATGTTTGGACTTCCTGTGTTTACATATGCAACAGGTGGAACTACCGATTATGTGAAAGATGGAGTCTCAGGAAGATGCCTGGAGCCTTCTTGTGGTGCAGATGATTTTGCTAAAGCTATTTCAAGCGCCATAGAGAATGGTGATGTTGAAAAATTCTCAATCGGCGCTCGTAAGAAGTATGAAGAAGAGCTAAATTGGAATACCTGGCTTGAAAAATTCGAGAGCGTTGTAGAAGAATTAGCTTGACGCAAGCTTTTAAGGAAATAACATATGAAGATTGGAATATTAACATACCATAAATCAATAAATTATGGTTCGGTTTTGCAGGCCTGGGCGACAAAGGATCTTTTGGAAAGAATGGGACATTCTGCAGAAGTTATTGATTATGAACCGGGTGCTCTTAAAGATTTTTATAAGCTGTATTCGTCAGGACATGGCGTAAAGGCACTTGCTAGAAAAGTAGTAAGGATGCCTATAGCAAAGATCAAAAAAAATCAACAGAGAAACTTTGAAGTATTTAGAAACAGATTTCTTAACTTAAGTAGTTTTACACTGGGAAAGAATGATGATTTCAAAATAATTGAAGACAGTTATGATTGGGTAATATGCGGAAGTGATCAGATCTGGAATGTTCATGCGATGGACTCTGATGATATATATTTCCTGCCTGATGTTAATGTCAAGAAGATAGCTTTATCAGTTAGTGTAAATAATACAGATTTTACCGAGCCAAGATGCAATGAAGAAATGAAGCGTTGGATTTCGGACTTTGATTTCTTGACCTGCAGAGAAGAAAGTGGGGCAAAAAAAATAGCAGGATTTCTTGAGGGAAAGCGCGAAGTCAGGACATTTTTGGATCCTACATTAATGCATAATAAAGAGGATTTTTATCCTTTATGCAGTGGCAGGGTCATAAAAAAGCCATATATATTCCTGTATAAGGTATGGAGCGGAAAAGACAGTTATAAACTGGTTTCTGAGCTTGGAAAGAAACTGAATCTTCCTGTATATACAATGTTCATGCATAATAGCATGAAAGAATTATGCATGGTGGAATCCGGTGGGGTTAAGGTGATAAAAAAGGATACCAGTCCCAGTGATTATCTCAGCCTTATCAGATATGCCGATTATGTTGTTACAGATTCGTTTCATGGCACTGCTTTTTCTCTTATCTTTGAAAAAAAGTTTATCTGCGTAAGAGAAAAGGATACTAAGGGCCGTGACAAAAATGATGAAAGAATACTGAATATCCTTCATGTTGTTGGATTGGATGACAGATACATAGCGCTGGACAGTATTTTTACTTATCCTATTTCTGAGAAAATTGATTATTCAACAGTTACCGATAGGAGAATGAGAATTGCAAACGATAATATCTCCACATTGAAAAAGGTGATTGGCTAATAGCGGAGGACTGATGTGAAACTTGTTTGCGAAAAAAATAAGTGTGCCGGTTGTATGGCATGTGTAGATGCCTGTCCTGCAAAGGCAGTAACGGTGCGTGATGAGGTAAAGTGCTTTAATGCAGTTATTGATGAAAGCAAATGCCTTAATTGTAATTTATGCCATAAAATCTGTCAGCAGAAAAATTCACCGGTTCACAGAGAGCCGATTTATTGGAAACAGGGGTGGTCTAACTCTGAAGAAACACGAAAAACTTCTTCTTCCGGAGGCTTTGCATATGAGCTGATGAAAACATTTGTCGGCAGGGGAGGATATGTTTGCAGCTGCAGATTTGATAAAGGATTATTCACGTTTTATATAACTAATAAGATTGATGAATTGAGAAGCTTTAGTGGATCAAAATATGTCAAGAGTAATCCTGTTGGAATATATAAACAGATCAAGGAATTACTAAAGAATGGACAGCAGGTGCTATTTGTTGGATTGCCCTGCCAGGTAGCAAGTCTTATCAATTTTACGAATAATAACCCTAACCTTTTTACTGTTGATCTAATATGCCATGGAACACCATCGCCAAAGGTGTTAGAGTCTTTTTTGAAATCCAAAAAGATAAAATTAAACGATGTTGAGCATATTGCTTTTAGAACAGGTGATGGATTCATGGTTGTTCCTGATGGGGCTCGTTTGGCTGGAGGCAATGGGCAAGATTATTATATTATCCCTTTTATTGATGGAGACTCCTATACAGAGAATTGTTACTCCTGTGAACATGCATCCATCAACAGAGTATCAGATATTACAATTGGCGATTCATGGGGAAGTAAGCTTCCGGATGAAATGAAGAAGAATGGAGTTTCTCTGGCATTATGCCAGACGGAAAAGGGAAGAAAACTGCTGGAAGAATCTGATGTTACTCTATATGATGTTGATATTGATGCAGCCAAGGCTAGCAATCCACAGTTAGTGGGGCCTTCAAAATGCACAGGCCATAGAGACAAGCTATTATCAGGGGTGGCAAAATGTATAGGGTATAATTCAATAATACGAAGAACATATACCAAGAGGTATTATAGGAGTTTGTTCCGCAGGGTATGCAGAAAGATTGGTTTGAAGTGATGAGGAGAGTTTTATGTCCAAAATCGTTTTTTTAATATTGAACTATAACAGCATGCAGGAGCTTGTCTGCTGCGAGAAGTCAATACGAGAAAATTGCACAGATTATCATATCGTTGTTGTTGATAATGGCTCAAAAAAAGAAGAAGTATCAGAACTGGAGGCTTTTTGCAAAGAGGATCCAAAGATAACTTTATTGGTGAATCCTGAGAATTTCGGATTTGCAAGAGGGAACAATGTTGGGTTCAGATATATCAGAGAAAACATTGATTGTGATTATATAGCCATGATCAATAGCGATACTCTGATAATGGATAAGTCATTTACCGATCTGGTAGATGAAGCTTATAAAGAGTATAAATTTGCCGTTATGGGTCCTGATGTCCTGCCGTCTCATTCTAATCCGATGATCAATGAGCCTGATTCGAAGGAAAAAGTTCTTAAGCACATTAAAGAGACGGAAAGACAGATTCGAATCATGAAGATTCCGGGTATTAATTTTTTATATCTTTGTATCAATAAGATAAAAGTAAAGCTTCAGTCGCAGAAGGCTTCACAGATTACAGAGCCCGTTGTGAATTGTGAATTGCATGGATGCTTTTTGATTTTTTCAAGACTGTACAGATTGGATGGGTTATGTGATGAGACCTTCCTGTATGGTGAAGAGGACTTGCTGGCTAAAGCCTGCCGTGATAATGGCTTGACTTTACTGTATTATCCAAAGTTAAAAATCATACATAACGAGAGTAAGGCTACTAAGAAAAGCATGCCCGATTTAATAGGAAGAAAATTGTTCTTTTTGAATAATCGTTTGGACTCATATTATGTGTTGTTGAAGAAATATGAATAATATGTACGGGATGAGTAGTTTAGGGGAAGTTTAAATGAAAAGAAGAATTGGATTATATGGCTGTATGGTAAATAATGACAACATGGGCTGCTGTGCACTTACATATAGCTTAATCAATACGATTGAAAAATGGAGTAAGGAAAATAAGGAAGACGTTGTCTACGTCATCTTTGAGAGAAATCCTGATGCTGAAAAGGTAGCTGAACTGGCTAAGGCGTTAGGAATTGATAAAGAGAGAGTTGTATCGGAACTGTCTGCTCGTTTTATAAGACTTAACGAGTGGAAAGTAAATAAAAAATGTAAAAAGAAGATTGCTGAATGTGACATTGTTATTGATCTGACGCAGGGAGACAGCTTCACCGATATTTATGGTATGAGCAGATTTATCTCTTATTCTTTAGATAAGCTGACAGTTGAAAAGCTGGGTGTTCCGCTAATACTTGGCCCACAGACATATGGCCCGTTTAGACATTCCTTTGCCAAGAGTATTGCCAAAAAAGCAATCAATAATGCATGTTTTGTAATGTCGAGAGATGTTTTGTCGAAGAGCTATTTAGATGATTTAAAGGTGAAAAAGGAAGTAGTTGTAGGGACAGATCTGGCAATTGGTTTACCTTATAACAAGTGTGATAAGAAAAAGAACAGTGTAGGAATTAATATATCAGGGCTGTTATGGCCGGATAAGATTGAGGTAGGAACTGATAGAAAGTTTACGCTTAAGTGTGATTATAAGGAATTTATGGTCAATACGACCAAACTTTTTTTGAAAAAAGGATATGATGTTTTTTTTATTTCACATGTAGGAGCAGATTATCCTGCGTGCAGTGAAATGAAGAAACTATTTCCTGAGACTACTCTTGTAGACCAATTTGTAACACCTGTTGAGGCTAAGACTTTTATTTCCGGTCTGAATTTATTTATTGGTGCCAGAATGCACGCTACTATTGCCGCCCTTTCATCAGGAGTACCGGTGATTCCTGTTGCTTATAGCAGAAAATTTAAAGGACTTTTTGAGAATTGTCAGTATGACATTGGGATTGACTTGACGGAATTAGACGACGCAGAATGTATGGAAAAAATGGTGTTTTATTCTGACCATGTAAATGATATTCAGGAAAAAGTGCTTAAAAGCAGAGAAGTGGCTATTAAGAAGCATGAGGAAATGAGTAAGTGCTTGTGTGGCAAAATCTTTATGGAAGGTATATCTAATAATGAATAATCATCTTAATAGAAAAGAAAGTTTATGTATTCAGAACAGTTCAAATTGTATTGGATGCGGTTTGTGTCCCAAAGTGTTTGGCAAAAGTTGCCATATGGAATTGGGGACAGATGGTACATATAAGATTAAGTTCAATGGGGATATTGATGAATCGTTATTTCGTGAAATATGCCCTGTTGCAAACAATAGATACATTTCAAGCGATATTTGGGGGAACATAAATAATGCGTACTTTTCAAATGCTAAAGACCCTGCAATTCGCTTTAAAGGATCTTCCGGTGGAGTGACAAGTGCGCTGGCAGTTTTTTTGCTTGAAGAAAAAGAAGTCGATGGCGTTATTCAAGTATGTGCGGATACTGATTCTCCTATAAAGAATATTGTTAAGATATCTCGAAGTGCAGAAGAAGTACTGAATTGCTGCGGATCAAGATACTCTCCTGTTAGTGTTTTTGATGGCATAATTGATGAATTGAAGCCGGACGAAACATATTGCTTGATAGGTAAGCCTTGCGATATCAGAGCATTTAAGAATTATATGAGAATGTTTCCAAAGCATTCTTTAAATATCAAATATACGTTATCCTTCTTTTGCGCAGGTGTTCCCAGTGCAAATGCGACTAAAGAAGTGTTAAAGAAGCTGGGAGTTGATGAGAAAGACGTTGTAGGCTTTGACTATCGTGGAAACGGCTGGCCGGGATATACCCAGGCTGTTTGTAGCGACGGAAGTAAGAAGACTATGGAATACAATGAATCATGGGGGGCTATTTTGGGACGTAATCTTCATTCGGCATGTAAGTTTTGCGTGGATGGAGTTGGAGTAGCTGCAGATATTTCCAATGGTGATGCATGGTTCGCTGACGAAAAGGGATATCCCACCTTTACAGAAGCAGATGGCCGAAATATTACTCTTATTCGTTCTTCGATTGGACAGGAACTGTTTAATAAAGCAGTTGAAAAAGGATATATTGAATGTAGCGCTGTAGAAAATTGCGAAAGCATATTAGAAAAAATGCAGCCATATCAATATAAGAGAAAAGCACTAATGTATACTAAAATATTAATGCTGAGAATGTTTGGGAAATATACTCCACAATATGATTCGACCTTGAAAAAATGGGATAAAAAGATTCCTTTTAAAGATAAGTTTATATATGCAAAAGGAACGGTAGATAGAATACTAAAAAAGAAAATAAAATAAATGGTTATTGGGTAGGAGAAATGAAGTGAGTCATTTGGATAGACTATTTGATATGCCTATATTTGGGCAACTGATAAAAAAAGTGATTGTGAAGGCTGAAGGCGGAGAAATGGAATCCGGTACTTTGAGGAATTATTGTGCCAGAAAATACAAAGTATCTGTTGATAAGTATTCATATGGAAGCATTTTTTCCGGTTACTTTAATACAGGTGGAGAAATAAGTGTTGGCAGATATTGTTCATTTGCTTCCGATATACACTATTATGGTGCTAATCATCCATATCGATATGCTTCAACATCTCCGTTTTTTTATAACAGAGTATTCGGATATGATGTTAAGGACGTTGAACGACATAAATTAACTATCGGTAATGATGTTTGGATTGGTAATGGGGTTAAAATCACTTCCTCTTGCCATGTTATAGGAAATGGAGCGGTAATCGGAACCGGGGCAATTGTAACAAGTGATGTTCCTCCTTATGCTATTGTTGTAGGAACTCCCGCAAAAGTGATTTCCAAAAGATTTGATGATCAAACAATAGAAAAGTTGGAAAAGAGTAAATGGTGGCAATTGCCTCCAAAAGAACTGATGAAATATTACAAGTATATAGAAGAACCTTCAGTCTGGGCTGATAAAATCATGGAGGATGTAAAATAGGTACCGGAAGATATGCCCGGATTAAGTGAATTTATTGTAGATATATAGAAGCTTAGGGGAAGTTATGAAAACTGTTTTGGACTTAAAAAATGACGGGAGATTTTATATTGATGATTTTAATACGGAACGTCTCTTTGGTCATAATGGATTAGACATTATTTCATATAGTTTTGTTGAGTTCCCATTAGGAAGTATATATATGGAGATGGAGGAGCGAATACTAAGACTTAATGAAACTGTAGTCTACAAATATTTAGATAAAAACAATGATAGCGAATCACAATATATGGATTACTGTGATAAATATGGCAAAAAGAATCCACATAGAAACAGAGATGCGTTTGATTCCCTGATCAATGATTTTAGTGTTGATAATAATGATTATGATCCATTAAAAGGGGTTATAATTGTTAATCAGTATGGTTTTCTGTTGGATGGTCAGCATAGAGCATGTTTATTACTGAAAAAATATGGACCAAAGAAAAAGATACCTGTGTTGAAAATAAAAGCAAGAATGTCAGTAAGAAGAAAGCTTGGATTATTGTTTAAATATGCGAAGATGATTTTTGGAAAGAAATCACCGATCATACAATAATAGATTAACGGTACTTATTTATGCACATTTCTGAAATTAAAGAACCAGGATTGATCAGTTACAAAAACTGATTAATCCTGGTTTTAAAATGCTTGGAGTTAATTATTTTGGCTAATTACCGTAACTGTATTGGACATCTACAGGAACAGAAGAGATGATCTCAGTATTATTCAACGCAGAAGGCTGAATAAAGTATTTTTCAGCGTTTGGTTCGACAAATGTTATGGTCGAATCATTTAATACACATTTTCCGTTTCTGAATACTCGACTGGATTCTGTGCAGTTTGATATCTCAAACTGACAATTATTGGCAATATTACTTGATTCCAAAGCTACAGCATTATCACTTAGATAGAATCGGGTATCATCAAAGTTGACCATTGAGGTAGTACATATAACTCTACTACCGGCATAAATATCACTATCATATACATGGGCAACTTCTTGCTGGTTAGAGTTACCTTCTCTGATAAAAATATAACTTGAATTTTGATATACTGAATATGGACAATCAAATTCACATTTGTTGAAAATAACCGGGTGGATATTGTTGGTGCTATGAACGAGCAGTTTAACTGCACCAATCAAAAGGTTATAATCTTTGATTTTGCAGTCGTTGAAGCTGATGTTTTCTGTATCTCCGAGGGTGACATCAAGAAAATATGCTTCATTGTAATTTCCCGATGTGTCATTGGGGTTAGGGTTTCGAACCATTTCGCAATTATTAAATCTTACGTTGCTGACATGTCCCAGCTGGCCACTGCTGTTTGGAGCTGAGAATATGGCGATAAGTTCATCTTTTCCGCTATTTTTCTCAAAATAGCAATCCTCAAACAGAATATCACTTGTGCCATAGCAAACGCCCTGATTATAGCGATCTCTAATCCAGATACCACCGCGTCGAGTGCCTTGGTTATGGTAAAAACTGCATTTTGTAACTGTGACGTTATGACAATTTACCAGGAAATCTATAGTGTCGATAGCATCATCATAAGTTGTTACGAATGAACATTCATGTATGCGAACATTCTGTACATTTGACAGAAGCAAAATCGCCTTTTCCTGAGCCTGAATATTTGACTTACGGATCTCAAGTTTTTCAATGCTTATATCGTGGGCAAGATTACTGGAATTAAGCCAGGAGGAGTTTTCATTAACCAAATACCCCTGATCGTAGCCTTTTGTCGTGTTGCCATGAAAATCAATAACAGATCCCGCTTCACCGAGTAAAGAACCACCATTGGGGATAACAATCTGCTTGGTAATCTTATATGTTCCCTGAGGGAAGAATACAGAGAGGTTTTGGCTTAAAGCTGATATAATAGCATCGCTGTCATCAGTTACACCATCACCAACAGCACCAAAATTTTTAACAGATACAAAGCCGCTGGGGATATCTAAACTGGCTGTATCGTTCTTTTTAATTTTGCTAGGTCTTATAGCATTAGCCTTATTGGCATAAAGTCCAATGATACATATAGTGTCTTGAAAATTATAAATGCTTCCCCATTCGATACATTGATCGTCAGAAACCGTGTCATAATAATCAGGTTCTTCATAAATCAAGGAGGAGGTGCTAAGTGCGTCATTATAAATGTTATCGGAAAAAGTAACCTGTCCTTCGCCGACATAATCACATAATGCGGGAGTCACATTTGTAAAAGTTGGAACATATTGCAAAGGATTAAAAACATAGAATTTTGCTTTTAATAGGATAGTATCGCTTAAAGGCGTTTCGTCGTTTATAATATCAACAATTGTCGGAGTTTTAGGCGTGGGTGGTTTGTAGCCTAGATATATTGCAGAAACCATAAGGAGAATAGCAGCACATGGGATAATTCGCTTAACATATCTACTGATTTTTGACGTCATACTAAAACCCTTTCTGATATGATGAAATTGTGCTAATGAGCACAAATTAATTATCACAATAATGGTAAAAAAAGTAAAAAAAAAAACTATAAATTATTGATTAAATTATAATTATCACATTATAACAAACGATAAGTATTAAATTATATTAAAAATTAACCAAAAATCAGATTATATTTCGGAATAAGTTTAACAAAAATTCTAATAGAAAAAATAACACAATATAGCTATAATATTAGCTGCGATTTTTATAAGAAGATAAAATATGCAATATAATAACTGAGGTTGTGTTTTTGCACATTAAGTTTGGAGGATTATTTAATGAGAACTTATTTAGTAACTGGTGGCGCCGGATTTATCGGATCAAACTACATTCATTATATGTTTAGAAAATACGATAATGAGATAAGAATTATTAATGTAGATAAGCTTACTTATGCTGGTAATCTTGAAAATCTTAAGGATATTGAGAACAGAGAGAATTACACATTTGTTAAGGCTGATATATGTGATAAGGAAGCAATCAGCAAGATCTTTGCTGAGAATGACATAGACAGAGTTGTTCATTTTGCTGCTGAGTCTCATGTGGATCGTTCTATCAAGAATCCTGAAGTTTTTGTACAGACTAATGTTCTTGGTACAGCTGTAATGCTTAATTGCGCAAAGGCTGCATGGGAGCTTCCTGACGGAACATTCAAGGAGGGCAAGAAGTTCCTTCACGTTTCAACAGATGAGGTTTATGGATCTCTTCCGGATGATGACAATGCATTCTTTTATGAGACAACTCCTTATGATCCACATTCACCATATTCAGCATCTAAGGCATCTTCAGATATGCTGGTAAAGGCGTATATGGATACATATAAGTTCCCGGCTAATATAACTAATTGTTCAAACAACTATGGACCTTACCAGTTCCCTGAGAAGCTTATTCCTCTTATTATTAATAATGCACTTCAGGGAAAAGATCTTCCTGTATACGGAGATGGTAAGAATGTTCGTGACTGGCTCTTTGTTGAAGATCATGCAAAGGGAATCGATATGGTTCAGGAAAAGGGTAGACTTTTCGAGACCTATAATATTGGCGGACACAACGAGAGACAGAACATTCAGATCATTCATATAATCCTTGATACTCTTCAGGAAATGCTTCCTGAGGGAGACCCACGTAAGGAACTTGTATCTGAGAATCTTATTAAGTATGTTACAGATCGTAAGGGCCATGACAGACGTTATGCCATTGCTCCTGATAAGATTAAGGCAGAGATTGGCTGGGAGCCTGAGACATGCTTTGAAGAGGGCATCAAGAAGACTATTGCCTGGTTCTTTGAGCATGAAGATTGGATGAAGAACGTAACAAGCGGCGATTATCAGAAGTATTATTCTGATATGTATTCAAATAAATAAGAGTAGGTATAGGAACATGAGAAAAATATTGGTAACAGGGTGCAATGGGCAGCTTGGACGTGCTATTCAGAACGAGTACGAGGGAGAAGTTGAGTTTATTCTTACAGATGTAGTTGAGGGAGAGAAGATATCTCCACTTAACATTATGAATCTTGAAGAAGTACTTGCTTTCGTAGAGGATAAAAGACCTGACGTAATTATTAACTGTGCGGCAGCTACAAATGTAGATGGTTGTGAGAAGGATTGGGATTTCGCATATAAGCTTAACGCTCTTGGCCCAAGAAATCTTGCTATCGCATCAAACAAAGTTGGCGCTAAGCTTATCCATGTTAGTACTGATTATGTATTTCCGGGTAATGCAACAAAGCCTATTACAGAGTTCGACCAGCCTGCACCTATAAGTGCTTATGGAAAGACTAAGTACGAGGGTGAGAAGTTTGTTCAGCAGTTTGCGGATAAGTGGTTTATTGTCAGAACAGCATGGCTTTACGGTGATGGCAAGAACTTTGTAAAAACAATGCTTAGCCTTGCCGAGAATCACGATGAGCTCTCAGTTGTTTGTGATCAGCTTGGCTCACCTACATCAGCTGTTGAACTTGCCCGTATGATACATCACCTTGAGCCTTCAGAGAACTATGGTATTTTCCACGGAACCTGTGAGGGAGATACTAACTGGGCTGATTTTACAGAGGAAATCTTCAGACTGAAGGGTATTAACGTTAAGGTTAATCATGTTACCAGTGAAGAGTACAAGAAGATGAATCCTAATAGCGCAGACAGACCGCATTATTCAATTCTGGATAATTATATGCTTCGTCTTACAAGTGGTTATAAAATGGCTGATTGGAAAGATGCGCTGGTTGAATACTTGTCAAAGGAGAATAAATAATTATGAAGGGTATTATTTTAGCAGGTGGTTCAGGTACAAGACTGTATCCATTAACAAAAGCTATTAGTAAGCAGATTATGCCTATCTATGATAAGCCAATGATCTATTATCCGTTGTCAACACTTATGCTTGCAGGCATCAGAGAGGTGCTTATTATCTCTACACCTAGAGATCTTCCGGTATTTGAGGAGCTCCTTAGTGACGGAAGCCAGCTTGGAATGAATATAAGTTATGCTGTTCAGGAGGCACCTAATGGTCTTGCTGAGGCATTTATAATTGGTGCAGACTTTATTGGAAGCGATGCAGTAGCACTTGTACTTGGCGACAATATTTTCTATGGTCAGTCATTCTCAAAGGTTCTTTTATCTGCAGCTAAGAGAACAGAGTCTGAGCCAGGCGCAACCATCTTCGGCTACTATGTTCGTGATCCAAGAGAATATGGCGTAGTTGAATTTGATGAAAACGGTGTTGCAATTTCCATAGAGGAGAAGCCTGCTAATCCTAAAAGCAATTATGCTGTTCCCGGACTATATTTCTATGATAATTCTGTAGTTGAGATTGCAAGAACAATTAAGCCATCAGCTCGTGGTGAATTAGAAATTACAGCTGTAAATAATGAGTACCTTGGCCGTGGTAATCTTCATGTAGAGACTTTAGGTCGTGGTTTTGCATGGCTTGATACAGGTAATCATGATATGCTCCTTCAGGCAGCAGAGTTTGTAAGTACCTTCCAGAAGAGACAGGGAATGTATATTTCCTGCATTGAGGAGATTGCTTATAAGAGAGGCTTTATTGATAAGGATCAGCTTCTTAAGCTGTCACAGCCTCTTATGAAGACTGCCTATGGACAGTATCTCGTAGATGTTGCAAACGGATTATAATTTAGAAAAAAAGTTAGGGGATTGAAATGGGAAAAATAACAGTAGAGAAAAATGTCAACGGAATAGAAGGACTTTGTGTAATCACACCTACAGTATATGGGGACGATAGAGGCTATTTCGTTGAGACATATAATAAGAATGATATGGAGGCTGAAGGCCTATTTTATGACTTTGTACAGGATAATCAGTCTGCCAGCAAAAAAGGCGTTTTGAGAGGTTTACACTTCCAGAAGAACTACCCACAGGATAAGCTTGTACGTGTTATTTCCGGTGAAGTTTATGACGTGGCAGTTGACCTTAGAAAAGGGTCTCCTACATTTGGCAAACACTATGGAATCCTTCTGTCTTCCGAGAATAAGAAGCAGTTTTTGATTCCTAAGGGATTTGCGCATGGATTCCTTGTAGTAAGTGAGTATGCAGAGTTCTGCTACAAGGTTACAGACTTCTATCATCCAAATGATGAAGGCGGTCTGATGTTCAATGATCCTGATATAGATGTACAATGGCCTATTCCTGCAGGTATGACTGAGGCAGACCTTATTCTTTCTGATAAGGATAAAATAAATGCTTCCTTCAAAGAATACTGTGAGAGCATGAAATAAGATATGAGCAAAATAAAACTACCATCCTTGATTGATTCATGGATGGTAGTTTTTTATGCTCAAAAAACTGTTTTTAAATCGTAAAAAAGTAGTGCAGTTAATAACAATAGAAAAGTCATCATGTTTGCAGAACTTAGAGTACATAAGAGATATGTAAATGGTAGCAAATAACTTGTAATAGAATCTAATGGAAAGATATTCATTTTTGTCCTTTGCAAAAGGATTATCAGATATCCACCAAATATAAATAAAAAGGCAACTAGTCCCAATAAACCTTCGGCGCCTATGATTTCTACAATTCCTAGATCTACACTGTGAATAGCTTTCCACCACCCCATGTGGTAGTATTTAATATCACCTCTGTTTTGGAAACCATTTCCAAGGCCAAAAACTGGATTTTTTGATAAGGTGTATTGTATTCCGGATAATTGCGATGTTCTGGAAAGAACACCGTCTGGATTGGATCCATAGCCCTTTATTCCTTCTGGGGCGTCCGCATCAAGATCAAAACTAAAGCCTACTACATTTAAAACAGATTTTGCTGTCCCTACATAATAATAGTTTAAGCGGTCATTTATTTGTATTGCAACAGCTGTCCACAAAATTATTGCAACCATGAGAGTTATAAAGTATGTAAGCATACGTCTAAAATCTTCCTTGTGAGTAAAGAAAATTAAAAGAAGATACATTACTGATAATAGGAAAAACCAAATAAGATCAGAACGGCATCCTGAATGTATGATGGCTAAAAAATCAAGAAATAAGCAAATCAGATATATTCTTTTCTGGGTTAATTTGAGAAGATATAAGATTAGTGGAAATATTAAAA
This sequence comes from Butyrivibrio sp., assembly GCA_017413105.1. Lineage (GTDB taxonomy): Bacteria > Bacillota > Clostridia > Lachnospirales > Lachnospiraceae > Butyrivibrio. The sequence continues at coordinate 57,586 of JAFPVA010000170.1, forward strand.
GGCACATGTTTCCATATATATTAGCAAAGCCCATAGAGGTAACTGACCGTAAAAAACCAAGTCTGTATGCGTGAATATTATTAAGACCACGAGACATAGTAAATAATTCATCAAATAGCCTTACGGAAGTGAGGCTTTCAATTATACCAAATATGAACCAGACAGAAGCACACCATACAATGGATTTTATTATGTTAATAACTTCTTCTTTGGTCAGTGCAAGCATATACAACCCTATGAGAAGAAAAATCTCTTCAAATATGATAGATAGGATCGTTTTTATTGCTTCGGGGTAAGCGAAAACATAGAAGATATTGGCTATTACTCTGAATGAGAAATACCCAATTAACAAGAGATAAGGCTTGGGAACACTACGTATATCTATTTTTTTTAGGCACAAGGAACGTTTATGGTTAATAAAGACATAGATATAAAACCAGATGATCATTATTCTGGATGCACTAAGGATGGGAAGAGTATTTGAATATTCAAATCCGTAATAATTAGGTAAAAAAAGCATAGCCGGAATAAATACATAGATATACTTCTTTTTAATTAATGAATATGTACTAATTGTGGTCAAAATAGTAGAAAAAATTATTAGAAACATGTTTTAAACCTTGCTGATATATATTTTACTATACGCATAACTATCCGCAAAATTATACTACTCTTTTGAAAAAAAGCCAATTAAAATAATGAACGAATATGTTTTTTATTTTATGGCTATTTGAGATTGGTTTGTAAATTATTACTAAAAATAAAAAATATGCCAGCATGAATTATCACGATATTATCCAATATACAATTTAACCTTTTGATGCTATAATGCTTGGGATTGCGCAGAAAGTATTTTTTTAGGAGAGGAATCAGATATGTATAAAAACGAGTTGGAAATAGATGTTGGGAGATGTTTTTCTGCTCTATTAAAAAGAGTAAAGTTCATTATTATCATGACTATGATTTTTTTGTTCATTGGTGTCGGAATGACACTTAATGTTGGCGAGGATAAGTATACTGCATATTCTACAGTATATGCTGCTGCTGATGGCTCCTATGTTGAGGCCACAAATGCTGTTACAGCCATGAATGCTTATCTCAATGTTGCAAAGTCCTATAAGGTAAGCCAGAGGGCGGCTCTTATTATGGGTAGAGCTGATGTTACAGCTGAGGATGTGCAGAATTGTTCTGGAGTTGAATCTTTAGCGAAGAAGTCTACAACAGTATCAAATTTACTTACAAGTTCGGCTACTATTCTTACCTTTTATTCAACTACTACAGATCCGGAGCTTGCTATGGAGATGGCAGATGCCATGGCTGAGTCTTATACTCTTGAGATGACATCTATTCTTAATACTAACTCAGTAAAGGTATTGGATAAGGCATATACCTATACTCTTTCATATAATGCACATATGCAAGCATGGAAGAAGAGAGCGATAGCTGCTGGTGCTGGTTTTGTTCTTGCAATTGCCCTGGTTGTTCTTTGCGAGATATTTGATACAAAGGTTCGCACTGTTCGTGATGCTACAATAAGGAACAATATTCCTGTTATAGGAATGATTCCTTATGGCAAAGAGTGAAGCTTTAAGTATTAACAGATAGGAGTAAAACCATGGAAAAGTTAGAGATATATAAAAGCGACAGCTATGTGCTAAATGATGCCTTTGATCAGTCTGTTATGAATCTTCATATTCAGAAGAAACAGAATGGTTACAAGAGCTTTGTGATATGCGGATGTGAAGCAGGAGACGGAGCAACAACTGTAGCAATCAATGTTGCAGCTGCTCTTGCAAACTCGGGATGGAAGACCGTTCTTATTGACGGAGACATGAGAAAGAAGAATCGCTATAAAAGACTCAATGAGAATGCGGGAAGAGGTCTTTCCGATTACCTCATGGGGAAATCTTCTCTTGATAAGGTAATCTACGAGACTACAACAGATAATCTTTCCTATATTCCTTGTGGAGAACTTATAGACAACCCTGTAAGACTTCTTTGCTCAAATAAGATGAATGAAGTAAAGAATGAGCTGGCTAATACCTATGATTTTATTATTTATGATATGCCTGCTATAAATGTTTCAATGGATGCCAAAGTACTTGCAGTAAGTGTTGATGCAACTATCCTAGTTTCAGCTATTGGCAAGACCTCCAAGAAAGGTCTTGTTAATGCGGCAAATGCCCTTGCAGAAGTAAATGCTAATCTTATCGGAACTATTATAAACAAGACTGATATGGATCAGTATATAACTTATAATCATGACTATGATTATTTTAAAAATGAGAAATATATTAAGAAATCCAAGGCTAAGAAGTCAAAGGGGGACAAGTAATGAATAAGTTTATTTTACGCTTTAAGGCTGGTATATTATTGTGTCTCCTTGCTATGGTGGTTGGGACCATGAACTTTAGTGTGGTTTCAAAGGCAACAGAGGCGGAAAGTTCAGTAGCCGCAATCGTCGTTGTAGATAGCTATACAGTCGATGGGGGGCCGCTTGAAGCAGGTAAGGATGTAACAATTAATCTTACTCTTCATAATACGAGTAAGAATTCCGCTGCAAGCAGTATTCTTATGAACATTTCCAGTGCAACCGGATTTATTTATCCGTCCTATGGAAATGACAATCAGTTCTTCATAGGTACAATTTCAGCCGGGGGTACAGAGAGCGTATCAATTCCGGTAAGTGTTAGTCAGTATTATAATTCTGAAGCAGTGGATCTTACTTGTTCCTTTGAATACATAAGTCTCGGAGTAAGGCTTTCCAATTCAGCCACAATAGTTATTCCTTCATCCAGTGGCGGATCAGTAGAGGTGAGATCTATCAATGTAAGTTCTCACGCTACTGTTTATGGTGATTCACTTCTTAGCATCAACTATGGCAACCGTACAGCTGACAAGATCACTGATGCTGAGATTCTTGTTACCGGTAATGTTACTAATGATAGTAGGGTTATTGAACTTGATGATATAAAGCCTGGAAAGAGCTATTCTGAAGACCTTCATATTACCTTTACTCAGCCGGGAGATCAGGAGATAGAGATTGTACTTACATACACCGATAATGATGGACAGAAGGTTGAAACAGATCTTGGAAAGTTCAGTGTTGAGGTAGAGGAAGAGAAGACAGCTGTTGTAAACAATGAAAACGAAGAAATCCTTTTGTGGGGTGGCAGAGGTATTGCCGCTGTTGGTTCAATCATTGCTTTGATTGCTGTAATCTGGTACATAAAGAAGAGATAATTTTTAGGCTGCTTCTACTTTTGTTATCAAAAATAGAAGTGGCCTTTTTTTAAAGGCCTTTCATGAGACGTATTGCTATTGTCACTCCCTGCATTCTTCCTGTGCCAGCGACACTGGGAGGTGCAGTTGAGGAGCTTATAACAAGAATAATTAAAGATAACGAAAAACAAAACGACTATCTGATCGATTTGTTTTCGGTACGTGGTGACAGTGAGGATGACTCCATTTTTTCAAGGACTCATGTTATAAGCATTGAGTACAAAAATGGATTAAGATTTGCTGACCGAATTTTGGATAAGCTCCAGAGGACTGTGAAAGGCAGCGAAGGCTATAGACTATTTGATAAGGATATCGCTGTGGCTTTCAAAGAGATATTATTAGATCTCGATGAGCCCTATGAGGCTGTTATTGTTGAAAATCAGGTCTCGATTGCAAAAAGGATTGTAGCTTGTTGCCAAGGAAGATACGAGTTTCCTGTTTTTTTTCATATGCACAATGATGTGGATATATACAGGAGTCCGGAAGGACTTAAGGAGCTTGCGGCCTGTGGCGTTCAGTTTATTGCAGTAAGTAATTATATTAAATCTCAGATTATTAAATGCACAGATGCTGTTGTTCATGTTCTCTATAATGGAATAGAGATAAGGGAAGATATAACTGTAGAAAATGCAAGATTCTCAGCGGATGAATATAGTATAAGGTTTTTGTATGCCGGAAGAATTATCCCGGAAAAAGGTCTTATAGAACTCATAAGAGCTTTTGAGAAGCTGTCAGAAATGTCAGCGAAAGGGAATAGCCAGAAATTTGCCCTTGACATAATAGGCTTTTCAAATAGCCTGACACAATATGAAAAGAGGGTTATTGCGCTAGCTGAACAGCATAAAGCTACAATAACCTGCATAAAGAGAATGTCTTCTGAAAAACTAAACCGTCAATATGATAACTATGATATTGTAGTTATGCCAACGCTGATAGAAGAGGCTTTCGGGCTGGTGGCTCTTGAGACGATGGAAAAGGGACTTCCTCTTATTACAACTGATTCCGGTGGCATTCCTGAAGTTGTTGGAGACAGTGCGATAATTGTAGGGAGATCAGAAAAGCTTGTTTCAGATCTTGCAGCTGCCATGTACAGACTATCTACAGATAAAGCCTATAGAAAAGAACTTGGGATAAAGGCCTTTAACAGGGCAAGAATGATCCCAGAGTACAATATAAGAAACTATTATTCAAACTTTATCAGAACAGTTGATAAAGAAGCAGATGAAAAGATATCTGTAATTGTTCCGGTTTATAATGTCGCTGATTATCTGGAGAGATGTGTAAATTCTTTGATATGTCAGAGCTATTCGAATATAGAGATTCTTCTTGTTGATGATGGCTCTACGGATGACTCGGGTGTTATGTGCGATTCTTTTGCCCAAAAGGATTCCAGGATCAGGGTAATCCATCAGGAGAACCGTGGATTGTCGGGAGCCAGAAATGCCGGAATCGATGCAGCTACCGGGGATTTTTTCTTTTTTTGCGACAGTGATGATTTCCTGCAGGAGGATGCTCTTGAGGTCCTTATCCGAAAGATGCATAAGGATGGTGCATATATTGTTGGCTGCGGATTCTCCTACGTATGGGATGATTATGAGATGAGCGGCAGAGAAGAGATTGTTACTGATCATAATCCTGGTGTTTGGAACGGAAAGCGCGCAGTGATAGAGATGATGCGCGGAAATAGTATCTGTACTGTGGCCTGGAATAAATTGTACAAAAAAGAATTGTTTTCTGACGTAAGATTTCCTGAGGGAATGCTACACGAGGATGAAGATACTACCTACAAGCTCTTATATGCTTCAAAAATCGTATCCTATACACCAAAAGCTCTGTATAAGTATTATCAGAGAACGGGCGGAATTATGGGAGGAAATCTCGCAGAACGATACAGTTTTTTGCTGGATATACTTGATAAACGTATTCAATACTTTAAAGCAAAGGGTGAAAAGGAACTTTCTCAGCATAGTACTATTTCACTTTTGGAGAATATTAAGTATTATTATAGGAACATATCAGATGACCGGATAAAAAAAGAACTGGTCAGAAAATATGGAGAGAATATCAGTATTAGTACGGCACCTGTTGTCATGGGAATAAAGAAAAAGTTATCGTTGTTGTTGTGGAAATACATTAGATATTAGTTGTTATGGAAAGTGGATTTTTGGTTTCGGTTGTAATACCAACCTACAATGCAGAAAAGTTCATACGCGAATGCCTTGATGCTACTATCGGTCAGACTTACAGGAATATAGAGATAATAATTGTAGATGATGGCTCCACAGATTCTACTATGAATATATGTACGTCCTACGCTGAAAAGGATAAGCGCATAAAGATATTCACTCATCCTAATTCAGGGGTGTCTTCCACGAGAAACCGTGGCATTAGACATGCTAAAGGGGATTATATTGTCTTTTTTGATGCAGATGATCGCCCGGAGAAAGACCTTATACAGAGCTATATGCTAGCCAATGATCAGTGGATAGACAGAGATGTTGCTTTCATTATCAGTGGTATGTATTTTGATAATGTCTACAACAAGCATGTTGAAAATACTGTAAGTATCTTGGAAAGCGCCCATGGCTATATCATCGGTGAGAATTATCTGTTGAGCAGAAGTGCTGCTGCGACGCTGTCCTGGCTTAAGCTATTCAATTTTGTTACCAACAAGCTCTATGATCTTACAAAGATCAGGCAGAATGGCATAGTCTTCGATCCGGACGTCAATATAGGCGAGGATCTTAAGTTTAATCTGGATTATCTGGAGAAGGTCGGAGGTTTTCTTGGAATGATAAACAAACCTCTGTACCACTATATAAAAAGAAGCGATGGCAGCCTTTCTATTTCATACCATGAGGGTGATATTGAAGATACAAAGGATATCTACAGAAGGCTTATTGCCTGGGAGGGTGCTCAGCCCGGAGTTTCTGATGACAATATGTGTCTCATAAAGGGAATATATATATACGACTGGGTCAGCAGAATGACCGCACTTTATGAGAAGCATCACAGGAGCGAGTATAGGCGTATGGTCAAGAGAAAGCTTCGGGGTGAACTTCGCAGCAAAGAGTTTAAGGATACAATCTATGAGGTTTACAGGGCAAAGAAAATCAGTAAGATAAGATACTACAGCTTAAGTGTCGGCTCTTTTGAACTTTTCTTTTTCCTGAGAGGAATTTATCAGATATTTAAAGGCTGATTTGGGGAATATACAAAATCAAAATTTTAAGAAATGAAAAAACGATCCAAAGCGCGCATGGTTCTAACACCTTGTTTTAAACCATATAATTTTACATGTATATACAATCGCTTTACAAAATGCCCAAATCGTTTTGCTCTATCGTTACAAATGAACGATTTCTTATATTCCCTATAATCTTTCCTGTCAGGTCGTCTTAACTCATGATTAAATAAAACAATATTTATATATTGACAATTTCGTTCTATATATTTTAAGCCACGCTTTTCTATAAAACTATGAATATAATCCATAAGTTTTATAGTCTCATTTAGCTTTGGCACATTTGATTTTCTCATTATTGAATCATCTCTAACCAAGTAATGATAAAAGCAATCTGAAAGGACAACAAGATTCCTCGAACACAACGTATAATAAATATTAAAGCAGCGGTCCTCGGAGAATATTTCTTTATTGGGCTCAAATTTTAATTCATTCTGTTCAATTATACTAGTCCTATATAATCTCCCCCAAGCTTCCCAGTTCACTTCATAAAAACATAATTTCTTACATATAAAATCTAATTTTTCCTTTTCAGTGTCAAACGAATACCTCGTGTCATTCATTTTGAATGTCTCTAAAACATTTCCGTATTCATCCACTTTGATATATCCATAACCGACCGCATCTGCGTTTTCTCTTTCGGCAACATCTACTAGTTTCGAAATGGCATTTTCCTCGAGGTAATCATCGCTATCGAAAAAATAAACATATTCTCCTGATACATATCTCAATCCATAATTTCTGGCATCTGATAATCCTCCATTAGTTTTATGTAAAACTAATACCCTGTCATCTTTTCTTCCAAAATCATCACAAATTCTCGGACATGCATCATCCGAACCATCATCAACCAAAATAACCTGTAGATTATGGTATGTTTGATTGAGAATACTGGTAACTGCCTTCTCCAAGTAATCTTCAACTCTAAAAACAGGAATAATAACACTTACCAACGGCATTGCTACATTCATCAAAATATTCCCCTATCTTTTATTCCATATTATTTCCGAATGTTCGAGATCAATATGAATATTAACAGCTACCCAAAATAATACCTCAAATGCTTCAAATGATACAGTGAAATTTTTTGTTGAAAAATATACAAAAAATCATATTTTTAAAACGGATATTACACCAAAATTATCAATATACATAAAAAACAATAAATGATATAATTACGCGCGGTGTTTATGGAAAATTTATAAATGTGAAAGAGTAGTTATGAAAAAGCATGCTTATCTTATAATGGCACATAACGAATTTCATATGTTAAAAAAGCTCCTGATTGAGCTTGACGACGAGAGAAATGATATCTTCATTCATATTGATAAAAAAACTGCGCATCCAAATGAAGAAGATATTGCCTCAGTGGTCACCAAATCAAGAGTTACATTTATTCCCCGTAGGAGAATATATTGGGGCCATGTCAGCATTGTAAAATGCGAGCTTGAACTCCTGAAAAAAGCCATAAACGGCAACTACCATTATTATCATCTGCTGTCAGGGAATGACTTTCCTATAAAGACTCAGGAGGAGATACATGAGTTTTTGGATAAGCAGGATGGCGAGTTCATTAGCTGTCACAAAAATGGTGATAATGGAGATCTATTTTTGTACAAGATAAGGTACTATTTCCCACTTCTTAGATATGTCGGGAAAGGGTACAGGGCAGAAAGAGGCCTGAGGGGCAGACTCCTTTTGACATTTGGGCAGTGGCAGGATGATCTCTTGAGATTTCAGGAAAAGCTCGGTGCTGACCGCTGCAAGAAGGATAAGGACATCACACCTTATAAGGGTGATCAGTGGTTTAGTATTACTAACGCTTTTGCAAGGTTTATAGTTTCAAAAGAAAAAGAAATTCTGAAAAGATATCGTCTGACCAATGGACCGGATGAATTTTTTATACCTACCCTTGCTATGAATTCAGAGTTCGCAGGCAAGGTCAGGAACAATTGTCTTCGGGAGATTGATTGGAACAGGGGAACACCTTACAAATACACTCTTGATGATTTGAAGCTGCTTGAAACTTCAGATAATTTTTTTGCACGAAAAATATCCTATGATAGTGATCCTGAGCTGGTGGAAGCTCTGATAGGGTACCTTCATCGGAAGTAGTTGTGAATAAGATACAAAGATGCCTTGTGGGGAAATAACGCGTTATGAGGCATTTTCGATATCAGAGGTGGCAATTTGGGGAAATTAGATAATAAAGCCAAAAATTTTAAGGGAGGAATAATAGCAAGACTCTATCACGACTTGAGATGGATCTATAGTTTCTTCTCTAATTACAACTTAAGAATTGCTTTATATGTATTTATTGAACTTATTCATATGACTGTGGAATTCATGATCACATATAAAGTTGGAAGCCTTGTAGATTATGCTGTGCAAAATGATTATCACAGGATGATCTATATAGGTCTTGCTTACATTGGGATGATTGTTGCGAATGCGACCATCAGTATTGCTGCCAATAGATGTGCTTCCTGGAACTATAACTCTATGATGGCTGATCTTGTTAAGAAAATGTACCGCAAGATCTTATACTCTGACTGGGAAGAGCTGACAAAATTCCATACAGGTGATCTTCTTACCAGATTATCCAATGATGCGAAGGTAATAGCTCAGAACACGACGGTTTTCCTTACTACAATTTTTACAAATTCCATTCTGATGCTTGCAGCTGTAATTGTAATTCTTTTAAATGATGCAAGTATGATAATTGTAGTACTGATTGTTGCGCCTATAATCATGTTTTCCTCAAGGATATTCATGAACAAGATATATGAGGCTCAGGCGGCAATCAGGGTAATCGAGAGTAAAGAGAGCGCCTATAACAAGGAGTCTTTTCACAATATTCAGGCGGTCAAAGCTTTCGGACTAGCTGATAAGTTCTACGACAAGATCAAAGATCTTGAGGTTGAACGTTACAATGCAGATATGAAGTCCAATTTTTATTCTCTTATGTCCTGGGGAATAACTTATGTGGGTGGTATTTTTGCAGGAATAATCTGTATAGCCTGGGCTTTTTACAGAGTCAGCTCCGGGGTTATGACTTTGGGCGCACTTACAATAGTCGTTACTATGGCACTTAGGATTGCCATGGCTGGTAAAACGATTCTTGGGCAGATTCCAACATCTCTTCAGCTTGCCGTTTCTACAGAGCGCGTATGCGAGCTTATTGATCTTAAGGATGAAGTTACCAATGATTCACCTGAGTATCAGAAGCTTGTCGAGGCCGGAGAAGAAAACGGAATTGCAGTACATATTAAGGATATGTCTTTTGCCTATAAGACCAACAGGCAGATATTCAATAAGATTTCATTGGAGGCTCATCCAGGAGAGATAATCGCTCTTGTAGGACCTTCGGGAGAAGGTAAGACTACACTTCTTCGAATACTTCTTGGAATCCTGAATATTCAGGAGGGTGAAGCTTCCGCCTGTGTTGAAGGCAATGAGAAGGAAAAGCTTGCACTTTCATCAGAGACAAGATCGCTCATTGCTTATGTGCCTCAGGGAAATACGATGCTTTCAGGTACCATTGAGGAAAACATGAGGCTTATAGCTCCGGAGGCTACTGATGCAGAGATAATAGATGCTCTTGAACAGGCCTGTGCGTATGATTTTGTTAAAAAGCTTCCTGATGGAATTCATCATAATATTGGCGAGAGTGGTATTGGCTTTTCTGAGGGACAGAATCAGAGACTTGCCATTGCAAGAGCCATTATCAGAAAAACACCGATCCTGCTCATGGATGAGGCTACATCAGCTCTTGATGTCGCCACAGAGAGAAAGGTTCTTAGCAACATTATGAAAAAGGACGGAAAGAGAACCTGTATCCTTACAACTCATCGTCCCAGTGTATTATCAGCCTGCGACAGGGTATACAGGATCAGCGACGGTAATGTAACAGTTATTGGAGAGGCTGAGATTCAGAAGCTTATGAATGAATTCTAAGAAATTGGAGCAAAAATGAGAGAGGATATTTTTGTTACAAGACCATATCTTCCTCCTATGGAAGAATATGTTGAATATTTAAACCGTATATGGGATAGTCGCAATCTTACAAATATGGGGACATTGTGGCAGGAATTCAATAAGAGCCTAATGGATTTCATGGACGTAGAGTACTGTATGCCGCTAAGTAACGGGCATATGGCGCTTGAAATGGTTCTGCAGGCACTGGATCTTTCCGGGGAAGTTATTACTACGCCCTTTACTTTTGCGTCTACTACCCATGCAATTGTCAGGAATAATCTAACTCCCGTATTTTGTGATATAAGGGAGTCTGACTGCACTATTGATCCTGATAAGATTGAGGACCTTATAACTGATAAGACCACAGCAATCGTTCCCGTACATGTTTATGGAATGCCTTGCGATGTTAAACGCATTGAGGAAATTGCAAACAGGCATAACCTGAAGGTTATCTATGACGCAGCCCATGCTTTTGGCGAAAAAATAAACGGAAAGAGCATTGCTCATTTCGGAGATGCGTCCATGTTCAGTTTTCATGCGACAAAGTGCTTTAACAGCATTGAGGGCGGCTGCATTGTCACAAAAGATAAGAGCAGTATCATTACTACTTATCTGCTCCACAACTTTGGTATTACGGGAAAAGAGAGCGTGGACTATATCGGTGCTAACGCCAAGATGAATGAGTTCCAGGCCGCAATGGGACTTTGTAACTTAAAGCATATTGATGAGAACCGCATTTTACGCAAAAAGATATTTGAACGCTACATGGAAAGACTCTCCAGTGTAGAGGGAATAAGACTTCTTGATTATCGCGAGGATGTTATCTACAACTACAGCTATGTTCCTGTTTTTGTGGATGAGGCTGAGTATGGTATTGACAGAAATGATGTGCATGAGCTTTTGGCAAAGAGGCATATTTATGCCAGAAAATATTTTTACCCGATAGCAAGTAAGTTTAACTGCTATAAAGATTCCGGCTTTAGGGGAAATGTTGAAATAGCGGAACGAATGTCAGAACAGGTGCTTACATTGCCGATATATCCGGATCTGCAGCTTGAGGTTGTAGATGAAATATGTGATGTTCTGGAAAAGAAAGAGTAAAAGAGTAATTTAGGAATGTCTGAAAAAAGTTTGAAGGTCAGCGTTGTAGTTGCGGCCTATAAGGAAGAAAAATATATCGGTCACACGCTGGATAGTATATTATCCCAGAAGGTTGACTTCGATTATGAAGTTATTGTGGGAGATGACTGTTCTCCCGATGGAACAGCTGATGTTATAAGGGAATACGCAGATAAGTATCCTGACAAAATTATTCCTGTTCTTCGCAAGAAGAATATGGGGATGACAGGGAATTCCCTTGACCTGATAAGCAGAGCAAAGGGTGAATATATTGCTCTTGTTGAAGGTGATGACTACTGGATTGATGATAACAAGCTCCAAAAGCAGGTGGATTTTTTGGATACACATAAGGATTATGTGGCTTGTTTTGGGCTTTGCATAATAGTTGATGAGGACGATGCTCGTCACAAAGAGCTGGAAAAACAGAGCGGATTTTTAAAAATCGGAAAAGACTATAGTATCAAAGATTTTGAAGAGTATCTGCTTCCGGGACAGACTGCTACTTCCATGTACAGAAGAGCCGACTTTAATGATATTCTGAATCAGATAATGAATTCTGAGTTTGACATGAGCCGCTTTATCGACAGGCATCTTGTTCTTATGATGCTTTCAAGGGGAAAGATTTTTAATTCCGGTGAGGAAATCGCAGCCTACAGGTATGTGATGAAAAAAAACTCAGGTTCCTGGTCATCCAAGAATGATTATTACAGTACAACTAATCTCATGAATTATCTGGAAGGACTGAAGAGTCTAGAGAATATCGCGAAAGATATAGGAATTGAGCTTGACTTTGATTCTCGCAGGAAATATGAGTGGGATAAGTTCATGAACAATAAAAAGGGATTTAATGCTGAAGACGCAAAGCTTATAAAGAAGACTATCCTTGGTGATAGTAATGATAAATTTGGCATGACGCTTTACAGAATTAAGAGAAGAGTCGGGAGAATGCACTAAAATGGAAAAGCAAAGAAAAGAAATAAAAAATACTTTGGGAATGTTTGATCTCCTTAAAGGAATCATAATAATCATTATGATCTTGTCTCATACAACCGGACTTATGGATTTTTTGGGGACTTATCCTACTGCAACAGCATTTTTGGAAGATTATAGTTTTCCTGCTCTTGTTGCGGAAATGACCATGGAATTATTCGCAGAAGCGGCTATGCCAATAATGATGATTTTAGGAGGCTATGGTTTTAGAAAGACAACTTTTAAGAAGTGCCTCAAGAAACAGTATAAGACAATAATCATTCCGTATATTATAACTGTAGCTGTGACTCTTCCTGCTCTTTTTATAATGGCAACCATATTTGATGGAGGATGGAAGAAGGCTGTTCGTACTACAGCCATGATGGGAATCGGATTTGGGCTTGGAATGCCACAGATGAGATTGGTTTTTGGTCACATGATAGGAACCAGCGGCCCATTCTGGTTTTTGATTGCATTAGTCGTGGGAAGCCTTGTATTTAATCAGCTGTTGCACCGCTTTGAAGGTAAGAAACTTTTGCTTGCATCTTTCGGAGTTGCATGTTTGGGATGGGTGATCGGATTACTTGGCCCATTGCCTCTTTGCATGGCCCAGAGTTTGGAAGCTGTATTATATCTGTGCATGGGATATTTTGCTAAGAAGGAAAAAATATTTACGGCACCTTTGGATAAAGAGAATAAACTTACTAAGTTCCTTCCTGTGTTTATTCCTATCATTGCAGCAAAATGTTTTGCATCTCAGTTTAACATGGCATTGAATTACTACACATATGGACCAATATCAATAGTTTTCCATGGAATAATGGGTATGTTCATTATTCATCTGTTTTTGAGAATAAACAATCTTAACGGATTTATTAATACATTCCTTAGAAAAGTTGGAAGATTGTCCTTGTATGTCCTTTGCGTTCATACAGTAGAACTTATCGCTGGTGGTGCATATTTTGCAGAGCGGTTCAAGGAGAACTGGACAGGGGATTTACTTCTTAGAAGCGCTATACTTTTCGGTGTCAGAGCAGTCATAGTTCTTGTAGCCACATATGTATTTGTGGCTTTGAAAGATTATTTTCAGAGTAAGAAGATAAATGGTTAATTTGGAGGAGAACGTATGGGGGATACATTTACAGAAATAGTGGATATTATCATTGACATTGCAGATATGGCTAGAGAAAAAGTTACGAAAAACAGCCATTTTGTCGATGATCTTGATCTGACATCTCTGGAAATTCTGGCAATTATTACAAAAGTGGAAAAAAAGTATTCTGTCAAATTTAGTAAAAACGATTTTGAGGTGATAACAACAGTTGGGGATCTGGTAAGTTATTTGTCAAAATCATGAGAAGGTGAACTAAAGGAGTGCGGTGGAAATGAAGAAAATTTTGATTTTTGGTGTTGCCGGCAATATGGGCGGTTATCTTGCTGAGTACTTTTTGCAGCATTGTGGCCCTGATTTTGAAATTATAGGTGTGGACAGAATCGAACATCCAACTGTAAGCAAAATGATAAAGACAATCATCATGGATATCAATAACGAGGAGGACTACAAAAAACTCCCTGATAAGGATGTCTATGCAGTTATCGATATGGTTGGACCTATGCCGTCAAAGATGATAGGTTACAACCCTATCGTGTATGTTAATACAAATGTCCTTGGATCCTACAAGGTTTTTGACTATGCAGTAAGGGTTAATGCGGACAGAATCCTTTATGCCAAGAGCTTTGCTGACATCTTAAGAAGAGGTGAGACTCAGCTTGTCCTTCATGTGGATGACGAGCCTGATTTTGATTATGGTGATCAGCATGCTGTTTATACTGTTACTCAGAATGCTGCAAAAGATCTTTTGAGGTGTGTTCACGAGTATTATAAGATCAAGACATTTACTTTCAGGCTTCCGCACATTTATCTGTGGAATTCGGATGATAAATATAATGTGGATGGTGCACCACGGAAGATGATGCACAGGATCATAATTGATAATGCGATTGCAGGTGATCCGATCGAGGTTTGGGGAGACTACACCAGACAGAAGGATATGGTCTATATAAAGGACTTGTGCCAGATGTTTTATAAAGCCTCGATGGTTGACAGAGAGACCGGATACTACAACGTTGGAACAGGAATAGGAATTCCTCTTCTTGAGCAGATCGAAGGCATAAGAGATGTCTTTGGAACTACCAGGAAGTCAGAACTTATATTCTGCCCGGATAAGCCTAATGCACCAAGATACATTATGGACATTAAGGAAGCGGTTGAGGAACTTGGCTATGAGCCCAAGTATTCATATCTTGATATGCTTGAAGACATGAGAAAAGAACGTGAGCTTGGCAGGTTCTAAGGCTTTAGATTAAGGAAAGGCGGTAAGCATGAGCGGATTTGGAATTGAAGGAACAGAGATCATGGGAGAAAACCTCAGAGAGAAGGTTGCATTTTGCGGTGAGAATACCAGACTTTATCCCATGTGCAAGATGATCCATGCAGGTAATGCAATTCTTGAGGATCACTGTCAGCTGTTTGACTTTGTATTTATTGATGCCGGCGAAGGTCTTCGCATTGGCAAATACTCAACCCTCACTTGGCAGGTTTTGATTGAGGGCGGTGCAAAAACAGACATCGGTCACAGAGTTTTCCTTGGCCCGGGCACTAAGGTTCTCACTTCTACCTATGAGTTTGATGGTTATTATTCTATTGAGCACCTTCCCGGAGATGCAGGAAAAATCAGCTATGGCGATATTATTATCGAAGATGATGCTTATATCGGAGCAAATTGCACTATTTTGCCCGGTACTATCATTAGAGAAGGGGCTTTTGTCGGAGCAAACTCACTTGTTAAGGGCGAGCTTAAACCCTGGACAGTGTATGTTGGTACACCTTGCAAAGAGATACGTCCACGCATTAAACCTACTGATGAAAGACGTAAAATAGTAGAGGGAATGGATTGGGAAAGAGCCTGAAATACAATTTGGTTTTTCTTGCAATTTAGCGAATTGCTGTTATATTAGTAAGTTACTTGAGTAATAAAATTACGAAACAGGAGATAAAAAAATGAACGAAACTTTTGAGAAAATTGTAGACATTATTGTTGATGTGGCAGACATTGCAAAAGAGGATATCAGCTTAGATAGCAATCTTATCGATGATCTTGATCTTTCTTCACTTGAGATCATGTCTGTTATTTCTAAGATTGAGAAGACTTTCTCTATTAAGCTTGATGAGAAGAAGCTTCTTTCAATCGAAAATATCGGAGATTTTGTAGAGTATATTGATGCAATCTGATGATGATAGAGGCCAAATATTTTTTTGACTCTTACATCATCTGAGTTCTAGTGAGGAAATTATGAAAATCGGAATTATGCAGCCATATTTTTTCCCATATATTGGGTATTGGCAGCTGATGAATGCAGTAGATGAATATCTTATAGTTGATGATGTCAACTATATCAAAAATGGATTCATCAACAGAAATAAGATCCTTGTAAATGGAGAACCCTTTAACTTTGGAATTTCTGTAAGAAAAGCATCGCAGAATAAGCATATCTGTGAGCATGAAACGGGGCTTGATGAGGCAGCAGTTGAGAAGCTCCTTACAACACTCAAAAGTTCCTATGCAAAGGCACCTTTCTTTGACGATACCTATGCTCATGTTAAAGAAGTATTGGAGTTTGGGTTAAAGGATGAAGGCCGCAATCTTGCGGATTTTCTTGATAATGCCAATCGCTCCACTGCTAAAAAGCTTGGGATTACCACTCCTATTTTACGCACATCCAAGGATGTGCCTCTGGATGGAGAATATAAAAGGGAGCATCTTGTAGTCGCTTACTGCAAAAAGAGAAATGCAGATGAGTATATAAATGCTATAGGCGGTACAGGGCTTTATTACCAGAACTTTTTCAGAGAAAACGGGTTGGGCCTGAAGTTTGTAAAGACTGATGAGAATCTGTCTTATAATCAGGTATCCGGTGGTTTTGTTCCCAATTTGTCCATCATAGATGTGATGATGAACTGTTCATCGGAGCAGATCAGGGAGCTGCTTGATGCTTATAACCTTATCGACGGCTATGAGTCTCCGGAAGAAGCCGCAGATAATAGTTGATATAGATGTAGTATGGAGGTAATAAAATGGTAGAACTTATAAAAATGATTGAAAGCTACGGGGATTATCCGGCTTTCAAAAATCTTGACGGTGAGAACAGCTATGAGGTAACTTTCAGGGAATACCTTAATAAAGCAAAGTCATGCGCATACAACATCAGAGAAGAATTTGGAGATATCGCAGGTAAGCATGTAGGAGTAATGGCAGATAGCAATTACGAGTTTACAGTTCTTTTGCTTGCAATCCTTTTCAGCAGAGGCGTTCTTGTTCCTGTTAATTTTTATGAGACTCAGGAAAATATAGACGCTGCAATTCATCGTTCAGATCTGGATTTCATGATCGCTGAAGACAAGTACAAGGACAAGGCAGTTGGAGATTTCAAGGCTGCTGATAAGGCAGACCTTCTTAATAAGAACAATGGATTTCTTGAGCTTAAGGACTTTACTGAAGATGAGAAGGATAATCTTGCGGTTATCGTGTTCACTTCAGGAACTACAAGCCTTTCAAAGGGAGTAATGATTTCTGTAGGCAATCTTTTTGGAGAGTTTATCGTTTGCCACAACAGTGATTTTTCAGAAGATCCCAATGCCTTAGAAGGACTCAGAGTATATGATATTTTCCCATTTTATCATGTTGCAGGAATAAATGGATGGCGCCACAGAATGGAGCAGCGCATCACTACTTATCTTAGCGCTAATCCAAGAAATGTTCTTTCTGATCTTGAGGGAGAGCATATCGATGGAGCTATAGTTACACCTGCTATATTAAAGCTTTGGCAGACATGCATCAAAAAAGGCAACATAGAGAGACTTGGCGGTATCAAGTTTGTAGCTACTGCAGGTGCAAAGCCTGAGCTCGAGGTAGTAAAGACCTTCATTGATAATGGTATTGCTTTTGGACAGTATTATGGATTGACTGAGACCACCGGAAACATTACATGTAATTTCAATGTAGCTAATTATCTTGATGCAGTAGGACGTCCTATAGATGGTGTAGATATAAAGTTTGAAGATGGAGAGATCTGTATTAAGAATTTTGGAGTTGTGAAGGGATATTACAAGGATCCTGAAGAGACTGCCAAGACCTTTATTGACGGATATCTCCATACGGGGGATCTTGGATATATTGAAGATGGATATCTTTATATAACAGGAAGAAAGAAGAACCTTATCATACTTTCAGGTGGTGAAAATGTCAGCCCCGAAGAACTTGAATCATTCATATACCAGAATCCGCAGGTAAAAGAGTGCCTGGTATATGAGAAAGATGACAGAATCTGGGCTTCTGTCTATTGTGATCCTTCTGCGCAGGAAGAAATTACTGCTCACATTGCAGAGATCAACAAGAAACAGCCAATTTATAAGAGAATATATAAAACCGAGTTCCGCAATGAGGAATTTGAGAAGACAGATTTGGGTAAGATAAAGAGGTAAAGCGTTTTTTGATAGAAGGCTTTCTAAGTTATTTTATGTAGAAAGCCTTTTATTTTTTAATTTTTTATGGAGGAAGCAAAAAAATGGTAGAATTATTGAAACTGATGGAGAGTTATGGGGATGCCCCTGCGTTCAAAAATTTGGACGGCGAAAACAGCTATGAGGTAACTTACAGGGAATATCTCGAAAGAATGAGAGCCTGTGCGTACAACCTTAGGAGCGTGTTTGGGGATATTACAGGTAAGCATATTGGCGTTATGGCTGATAGTAATTATGAGTACACTGTAATCCTTGGAGCAGTTCTTTTTAGCAGGGGTGTACTTGTTCCTGTTAATTTCTTTGAAACACCTGAGAATATCGAGGCTGCAATTTATCGTTCAGATCTTGATGGCTTTATTGTTGAAGAGAAGTACAGAGATAAGGCTGTTGGCAATTTCAAGATCGCTGATAAGAATGAGATCCTTAAGACCGGTGAGGGAAGCCTTGAACTCAAGGACTTTACTGAGGAAGAGAAAAATAATCTGGCCCTGATTCTTTTCACATCAGGAACAACAGGAATGTCTAAGGGAGTTATGCTTTCAGCAGGAAATCTGCTTGATTTTGAGGCAACAGGTCATAATGATGATTATTCCGAAGATGATAAGGCATCATCAGGCCATAGAATTTACAATATCTTCCCATTCTATCATTCAGCAGGAATTGTTGGATGGCTTTATAGAATTGAGCAGAAGGCTACTACATACCTTAGTGCTGATCCGAGAAATGTCCTTTCTGACCTTGAGGGAGAGCAGATTGATGTAGCACTTGTTACTCCTGCAATCTTAAAGCTCTGGCAGACCTGCATCAAAAAGGGTAATATGGAGCGGCTCGGAGGCCTTAAGCTTGCTCTTACAGGAGGAGCAAAACCTGATATTGATGTAGTAAAGACATTCCTGGATAATGGTATTGCGTTTGGTCAGTACTACGGAATGACCGAAGCCAGCGGAAACATCACCTGCAATTTTGATGTTGCAAATCACCTTGAGTCAGTTGGTAAGCTTGTTGATGGCTGCGAGGTTGAGTTTATTGACGGCGAGATCTGCATCAGATACTTCGGCGTAATGCTTGGATACTACAAGGATCCTGAGGGAACTGCTGAGGTTCTCGAGAACGGACTCCTTCACACCGGTGACCTTGGATACATGGATGAGGATGGATTCCTTTACATCACAGGAAGAAAGAAGAATCTTATCATCCTGTCCGGCGGAGAGAACGTAAGCCCTGAGGAACTTGAGAAGCATATCTATGCTAATCCTAAGGTGAAAGAATGTCTTGTATATGAGGACAATGACAGAATCTGCGCTGCTGTATACTGCGACGCTGATGCTCAGGAAGAGGTTAAAAAGCATATTTCTGAGATGAACAAGACTCAGCCTCTCTATAAGAGAATATACAAGACCGAGTTCCGTACTGAGGAATTTGAGAAGACAGCACTTGGCAAGATAAAGAGATAAAGCTATATGATAAGAGGGTTATGATCTGATCACTATGAGTAAATCATGACCCTCTTTTCTGTTACATGTTTTTATCATGGAAAATATGGATAAAAAGCGGCGGTGCTGATGTTTGCATTTTGTCCTGATTTCTATTAGAATTAATTGGGCTTTTTAGACCCACCTATTTGTGAAATGGAGGAAACTACCGTGAAAATTGCAGTTGTGGGAACCGGATATGTTGGATTATCAAATTCTATCCTGCTGTCTCAATATAATGATGTAACAGCCGTAGATATTATTGAGGAAAAGGTAAACATGATCAACAACAGGAAATCACCTATTGTTGACAAGGAGATACAGGAATACTTGCAGAAGGATAACTTAAGACTTCATGCAACAACAGATGCGTCAAGCGCATTTGAAAATGCTGATTTTGTCATCGTATCTACACCAACAAACTATGATGAGAAGCTTAACTATTTTGATACATCATCTGTTCAGAGCGTTGTGAATCAGGTGAGAAAAGAGAATCCCGAAGCTTATATAGTTATCAAGTCCACCATCCCTGTTGGATATACGGAGGAACTGCTTGAGACATATCATACAGACCACATTATGTTTTCACCGGAGTTTTTGAGAGAAGGGCATGCTCTTTATGACAATCTTTACCCTTCAAGAATAATAGTTGGTTATGACACAGACAGTGAAGAAGCAAAAGAAAGAGCTGAGCTTTTTGCAGGACTTCTTAAGCAGGGCGCAATCAAAGAGGATGTGCAGACACTGTTCATGAATACTACAGAGGCAGAGTGCGTTAAGCTGTTTGCCAATACATATCTTGCCCTCAGAGTATCCTATTTTAATGAACTTGATACATACGCTGAATTAAGAGGCCTTAATACCAGAAATATCATTGATGGTGTATGCCTTGATCCAAGAATTGGCGACTTTTACAATAATCCATCTTTCGGATACGGTGGATATTGCCTGCCTAAGGATACCAAGCAGCTTCTGGCAAACTACGAGGATGTGCCTAATAATCTTATCACCGCCATCGTTGATGCCAACAGGACAAGAAAAGATTTCATAGCTGACAGAATCTGGGCTCTTCATCCTAAGAAGGTTGGCGTATACAGACTTACAATGAAGGCCGGTTCAGACAATTTCAGGCAGTCAGCTATCCAGGGAATCATGAAACGAGTAAAGTCCAGAGGTATAGAGTGTGTTGTATATGAGCCAACTTTAAAGGATGACAGTTTCTTTAACTCTAAGGTTGTAAGAGATCTGGATGCGTTTAAAAAAGAGTGTGACTTTATCATTGCAAACCGTCTTACACCTGAACTTCAGGATGTAAAAGATAAAGTATATACAAGAGATTTATTTGGAAATGAGTAAGGAGCACGGGATGCTGGAAAAGAATATAGATCTTAACGGAAAAAGAGTGTTTGTCACCGGGGCAGCGGGATTTATCGGTTCATATCTGTGTATGGAGCTCCTGAAGGAGTTTGCGGATATAAAGATTCTCGGCATTGACAGTATGAATGATTACTATGATGTGGGCATCAAGGAAGACAGATTAAAGAAGATAGCGGCGATGCTTGGCTGCGCTGGCAGAAATGACCTTGGAGAGTATGGGGTTCCTGCAAGTGTTTCAGGCACTGAGAAATTCTCTTTTGTTAAAGGCAATATTGCTGATAAAGAGGCTCTTGATAAGATATTCGCAGAATTTAAACCGGAAGTTGTTGTCAACCTGGCAGCTCAGGCCGGAGTTCGCTATTCAATTGAGAATCCCTATGCCTATGTAGAGTCAAACCTTATCGGGTTCTGCAATATTCTTGAAGCTTGCAGGCATTCATTGGATAAGGCGTCGGAAGAGTACAAGGGCGTTGAGCATCTTGTTTATGCTTCAAGCTCCAGTGTATATGGATCAAATAAGAAGATTCCGTATAGCACAGACGATAAGGTAGATAACCCTGTTTCCCTCTATGCTGCGACCAAGAAGAGCAATGAACTTCTTGCACATTCCTATTCCAAGCTCTATGGAATCCCCAGCACGGGTCTTAGATTCTTTACAGTTTACGGACCTGCCGGAAGACCGGATATGGCCTACTTTGGATTTACCAACAAGCTGGTTAAGGGCGAGGGTATCAAGATATTCAACTATGGTAACTGCAAGCGTGACTTCACTTTTGTGGATGACATCGTAGAGGGTATCGTAAATGTTATGCAGGTTGCTCCTTCAGAAAATGAGAACGGCGTTAAGTACAAGGTGTATAACATTGGTAACAACGATCCGGTAAATCTTTTGGATTTTGTGGACATTCTTCAGCAGGAGCTGATTAGAGCGGGAGTTCTTCCGGAGGATTATGATTTTGAATCTCATAAGGAACTTGTTCCGATGCAACCGGGAGATGTTGAGGTTACTTATGCTGATGTGACACCTCTTGCAAACGATTTTGGTTTTAAACCATCGACACCTCTTAGAGAGGGACTTAGAAAATTTGCCGAGTGGTATAAAGAGTATTACAAGTAAATTGGTGAATAAAGAAAGCGGCAGGTCATTTTGTTGTGACCTGCCGCATTATTTTTTGGAAAAAGCCCTTGACAAAATCAAAATTTTAGGATTACAATGGATAATGCACTATTGTGGTGCAGTGGGTCTTTTTGCGCACTTTTTTAAAAAGACTCTTTAGATTGTACTAATTCTTCTTTATATTTGCAAGAGGAATTACAAAAAATAAAAGAACGGGGTGAATGTCAATGGAAAAAAACAGATTACATCCTACTGGCTCGGGTAAAAATATCCGTATGAGTTTCCAGCGCCAGAAGGAAGTCCTGGAGATGCCAAACCTGATTGAAGTTCAGAAGAATTCATATCAGTGGTTTCTTGACGAAGGCTTGAAAGAAGTCTTTGACGATATCTCTCCAATTGAGGATTACAGCGGCAAGCTCAGTCTGGAATTTGTTGATTTCAAACTTTGCGAGGATGAGATTGACAAGAATAAGAATACGATTGAGAAGTGCAAGGAGAGAGATGCAACATTTGCTGCACCATTAAAGGTCAAGGTACGTCTCCACAACAAGGAAAAGGACGAAATCACAGAACATGAGATATTCATGGGCGATCTTCCTCTTATGACTGCTACTGGTACATTCGTTATCAATGGCGCAGAAAGAGTTATCGTCAGCCAGCTCGTTCGTTCACCCGGCATTTACTATGATATTACATACGATAAGATCGGTAAGGAGCTTATGGCATGTACTGTTATTCCTAACAGAGGTGCATGGCTTGAGTATGAAACCGATCCTAATGATGTATTCTATGCCAGAGTAGACAGAACCAGAAAGGTTCCTGTAACTGTTCTTATCAGAGCTCTCGGTATTGGTACAAATGAGGAGATTCTTGAACTCTTTGGTGATGAGCCTAAGATCCAGGGAAGCTTTTCCAAGGATTCAGCTACAGACTACCAGAGTGGTCTTCTTGAGCTCTACAGAAAGATCCGTCCAGGTGAGCCTCTTAGCGTAGAGAGCGCAGAAAGCCTTATCAATGCTATGTTCTTCGATCCTAGAAGATATGATCTTGCTAAGGTTGGACGTTATAAATTTAATAAGAAATTACATTTCAAGAACCGTATTAATGGACATGTTCTTGCTGAGGATGTTGTTGATGAGACAACAGGCGAGATGATCGCATCTGCCGGAACTAAGGTTGACAGAGCTCTTGCAACTGAGATTCAGAATGCAGCTATTCCTTATGTCCTTTTACAGGAAGAGGAGAGAAATGTTAAGGTTCTTTCCAACATGATGGTAGATATCACAAGCTTTATTGATTGTGATCCTGTTGAACTTGGAATCACAGAGGCTGTTTACTATCCTGTACTTAAGGAGATTCTTGACGAGTATACAGTAAAGAACGATCCTGAAGGTCTTGCAGAGACAATCAAGAAGCGCGTTCATGATCTTATTCCTAAGCACATTACCAAAGAAGATATCATTGCTTCTATTAACTATAATATTCACCTTGAGTATGGCATTGGTAATGATGATGATATCGACCATCTTGGCAACAGACGTATCCGTTGCGTAGGTGAGCTGTTACAGAACCAGTACAGAATCGGTCTTTCAAGACTGGAGAGAGTAGTTCGTGAGAGAATGACAACTCATGATACTGAAGAGGTTTCACCTCAGACTCTTATCAACATTAAGCCTGTACAGGCAGCTGTTAAGGAGTTCTTCGGATCATCCCAGTTGTCACAGTTCATGGATCAGAATAACCCTCTTGGTGAGCTTACTCACAAGAGACGTCTTTCAGCTCTTGGTCCTGGCGGTCTTTCTAGAGACAGAGCCGGATTCGAGGTTCGAGACGTACACTATACACACTACGGCCGTATGTGTCCTATCGAGACACCTGAAGGACCTAACATCGGTCTTATCAACTCTCTTGCAAGCTATGCGAGAGTTAACGACTATGGATTTGTTGAAGCTCCGTATCGTAAGGTTGACAGAACAGATCCTGAGAATCCTGTTGTTACAGATGAGGTTGAGTACCTTACAGCTGACGAAGAGGATAACTACCATGTAGCTCAGGCTAATACGCCACTTGATGAGAATGGCCACTTTAAGAGAAAGACTGTATCAGGTCGTTACAAGGATGAGACATCCGAGTATCCTAAGACAATGTTCGAGTACATGGACGTATCACCTCGTATGGTATTCTCAGTTGCTACAGCTCTTATTCCATTCCTTGAGAATGATGATGCTAACCGTGCGCTGATGGGATCAAACATGCAGCGTCAGGCAGTGCCTCTTTTGACTACTGAGGCTCCTGCAGTTGGTACAGGCATGGAGCGCAAAGCAGCTGTTGACTCAGGTGTTTGTGTTGTTGCTAGAAAAGCAGGAACTGTTGACTTTGTTGACAGTAAGCTTATTCAGATGACATACGATGATGGTGAGAAGGAAGAGTTCCATCTTATTAAGTTCCAGAGATCTAACCAGAGTAACTGCTACAACCAGAGACCTATAGTATTTAAGGGCGATCATGTTGAAGCAGGACAGGTTATTGCAGATGGTCCTTCAACATCACAGGGAGAACTTGGCCTTGGTAAGAACCCTCTTATCGGTTTCATGACATGGGAAGGTTACAACTACGAGGACGCTGTTCTTCTTTCAGAGAGACTTGTTCGTGACGATGTATTTACATCTGTTCATATTGAAGAGTACGAGGCAGAGGCTCGTGAGACAAAGCTTGGACCGGAAGAGATCACTCGTGATGTTCCCGGTGTAGGTGATGATGCTCTTAAGGATCTTGACGATCGCGGAATCATCCGTATCGGTGCTGAGGTTCGTGCCGGTGATATCCTTGTTGGCAAGGTAACACCTAAGGGCGAGACAGAGCTTACAGCTGAAGAGAGACTTCTTCGTGCAATCTTCGGTGAGAAGGCTAGAGAGGTACGTGATACTTCCCTTAAGGTTCCTCACGGAGAATATGGTATCGTTGTTGATGCCAAGGTATTTACAAGAGATAACGGCGACGAGCTTTCACCTGGTGTAAATCAGGCAGTTCGTATCTATATCGCTCAGAAGAGAAAAATCTCTGTTGGTGATAAGATGGCTGGTCGTCATGGTAATAAGGGTGTCGTTTCAAGAGTACTTCCTATCGAGGATATGCCATATCTTCCAAATGGTAGACCGCTTGATATTGTGCTTAATCCTCTGGGCGTTCCTTCCCGTATGAATATCGGACAGGTCCTGGAGATTCACCTTTCTCTTGCAGCTAAGGCCCTGGGCTTTAACATTGCAACTCCTATCTTTGATGGTGCAAACGAGATAGATATTCAGGATACACTTGAACTTGCCAATGACTATGTAAACAGCACATGGGAAGAATTCCAGGCTAAGTACAAGGATTTGGTTGATCCTGATATTATGGATTACCTCTATGAGAATAGAGACCACAGAGAACTTTGGAAGGGTGTTCCTATCAGATCAGACGGAAAGGTTCAGCTCCGTGACGGTAGAACAGGTCAGAAGTTCGATAGCCCAACAACTATCGGACACATGCATTACCTTAAGCTCCATCATCTGGTTGACGATAAGATCCACGCTCGTTCAACCGGCCCTTACTCTCTCGTAACACAGCAGCCTCTGGGTGGTAAAGCTCAGTTTGGTGGACAGCGTTTCGGAGAAATGGAAGTTTGGGCCCTTGAGGCATATGGTGCAGCTTATACACTTCAGGAAATCCTTACAGTTAAGTCTGATGATGTAGTTGGACGTGTTAAGACTTATGAAGCAATCATTAAGGGCGACAACATTCCTGAACCTGGTGTACCTGAATCATTCAAGGTTCTTTTGAAAGAGCTTCAGTCCCTTGGACTTGATATCAAAGTCCTTCGTGAAGACAACACTGAAGTTGAGATTATGGAGAGCGTTGATTATACAGACTCTGATTATCGTTTTGAGATGGAAGGCGACGCAGCTCGTGATTATGGTCAGGAGCAGTTTGAAGCAAATGGCTATTCCAAGCAGCACTTTGATGACAGCGGAGAGCTGGTAGACGATGCTGTGGAAGATGAGTTTGAGGCAGAGGAATCCTTTGAGGAAGGCTTTGACCCATCTGAAGAATGATTGATAATGCATCAATCAGAACTGTGCACTACGCTGCACAGTTCGTGAGAAAGTGATACAAGAGTGAGCGCATTCCTTGCCGAAGGCAATTGGAATGAATGCGCGAAGCTTGTTCTGGAACGAGCTGTATGCGAGTGAACAGAAACGAGTAATCGGAAATAGGTGTTTGACCGGTTTTTCGGCCGGTCAGATACCGTTTAAGTAACTTGTGATAGACGATAAACTTTATAGAAAAGAGGTTACGAATGTCTGATTCAACAATGAATAAAGCAATAAACGAAGCGTCAAGCGGCAGAGGAAGCTCTCTTCAGCAGGTTTACCAGCCAATGACCTTCGATTCTATCAAGATTGGACTTGCATCACCTGAGAAAATCAGAAGTTGGGCTCATAGAAACGACAATGATCCCCACAGTGGTGAGGTAACCAAGCCTGAGACAATCAACTACAGAACACTTAAGCCTGAGCGTGACGGTCTGTTCTGTGAAAAGATATTTGGACCTACCAAGGACTGGGAATGTCACTGCGGTAAGTACAAAAAGATTAGATATAAGGGCGTTGTCTGCGATCGCTGTGGTGTTGAGATTACAAAGAGCAGCGTACGTCGTGAAAGAATGGGATATATTGAGCTTGCAGCTCCTGTATCACATATTTGGTACTTTAAGGGAATACCTAGCAGAATGGGTCTTATCCTTGACCTTTCTCCACGTGTTCTTGAGAAAGTTCTTTACTTTGCATCATATATCGTACTTGATCCGGGAGAGACAACACTTGAGTACAAGCAGGTTCTTTCTGAGAAAGAGTACCAGGATGCAAGAGAAGAGTGGGGCGGAAAATTCCGTGCCGGAATGGGCGCTGAGTCCATTAAGGAACTCCTCCAGGCAATTGATCTTGAGGCTGAGTATCAGGAACTCAAAGAAGGCCTTGATACATCAAGCGGACAGAAGAGAGCAAGAATCATTAAGAGACTTGAAGTTGTTGAGGCTTTCAGGGAGTCCGGCAATGATCCAGCATGGATGATCATGGATTGCATCCCTGTAATTCCACCGGATCTTCGTCCTATGGTTCAGCTCGATGGTGGACGTTTTGCAACATCAGATCTTAATGATCTTTACAGAAGAATTATCAACAGAAATAACCGTCTTAAGAGACTTCTTGATCTTGGCGCACCTGATATCATCGTACGTAACGAGAAGAGAATGCTTCAGGAGGCTGTTGATGCCCTTATCGATAACGGCAGAAGAGGCAGACCTGTAACTGGACCTGGTAACAGAGCACTTAAGTCTCTTTCAGATATGCTTAAAGGTAAGTCTGGTCGTTTCCGTCAGAACCTTCTTGGTAAGCGAGTTGACTACTCAGGA
>JAFPVA010000171.1 GCA_017413105.1 Butyrivibrio sp.
ACATTCATGGGCTTCCACTGCGGAAATACATGCACAAGCAAGCTTTCAAGCTGCGAGATGAAGTTCCAGAGAATTATGGCTAGAAACCTTCCTGAGGAAGTTACACAGGGAACACTTGAGGGTGATATCGTTCCTGGAAACATCACATTCTACAGACTGCAGAGCACATCTGACAATCATCTTAAGGCTTATGTTGCACAGGGTGAGGTTCTTCCTGTTGCTACACAGTCCTTCGGTGGTATCGGTGTATTCGCTATTCCTGAGATGGGAAGATTCTACAGACACATTCTTATCCAGCACAACTTCCCTCACCACGGAGCAGTTGCATTTGGACACTTCGGAAAGGCTCTTTACGAAGTATTCAAGTATGTTGGAGCTGAGGTTATCGGATACAACCAGCCTGCATCTCTTCCATACCCTACAGAGAATCCATTTGCATAATGTGCAAACCGCATGATTGCAGATGAATCCGCAAAATGTTTGTTTTCGTCTGCGCGGTGATTTACTAAAATTCATAATCGAGGAATAGTCTCCTTTCACGTAGTTCAGGGAAGTCGACTATTCCTCGATTTTAAGTTAAACTGAATTTCTGAGATTTACGCTGGTTGCAGATTTTGTGAGAATGTGAGTCAAGTAGAAAACAAGCCTTTGAGGAGAAGAATTAATGAAGATTGTTATAGCGGATAAGGATAGTGTTGGAAATGATATGGACTACAGCATCTACGATGAGTTAGGTGAAGTAACATATTACGATGATAAAGTGAATGATGAGAATGCGAAGGAAAGGCTTGCCGGTGCAGAGGTGCTGGTAATCAATAAGAGCATCATCACGGATAAACTGCTTGATGATGCGCCGGATCTTAAACTTATATGTGAGTTTGCGACAGGCTTTGACAATGCCAATGTTCCTGCTTGTAACAGGCATGGGGTGAAGGTTGCCAATATCGCTGGGTACTCAACTCCTTCTGTTGCACAGCATACTTTTGCACTGCTTTTTTACCTCATGGAAAGCATGAGACATTATGATGAGTTCGTTAAGAGTGGAGACTACGCTAATCAGTCACATTTTTGCTGCCTTGATATTCCTTTCCATGAGCTTGAGGGTATGACTTACGGAATTGTTGGAATGGGTAATATTGGAAGGAAGGTTGCACAGATTGCAACTGCCTTTGGGGCTAAGGTTATCTTTTATTCTGCTTCCGGAAACAGCACCTGCACTGATTATGAGCAGGTCAGCTTTGATGAGCTTCTTGAGAGATCCGATGTTATTTCTCTTCACTGCCCTCTTAGTGACAGGACAAGAAATCTCTTTAACAAAGAGGCTTTTGATAAGATGAAAAAGACTGCAATCCTCATCAACGTTGCCAGAGGAGCTGTGGTCAGCGAGCAGGATCTCTATGAGGCTCTTACTGAGGGAAAGATTGCGGCAGCAGGTCTTGATGTTTTAAATCCTGAGCCTATGGCAAAGGATTCACCTCTTTTGAAAATTCAGGACAGCACCAAGCTTATGATCACACCGCATCTTGCCTGGGCAAGCACTGAGGCGCGCGAAAGGTGCCTTGAAGAGGTTAAGAAAAACATAATTGCATGGCAGGCCGGAACGCCAAGAAACCTTGTTAATTAAGTGCCTTGGATTTATACTATGGTCAGATATGTAAATAAAAGTATTCGGGAGAGATGATAAGTTGAGAAATACTGTCAGCCATCAGATTAAGATAATAACTGGAAAGATTGCCGCTGTTTTAGCCGGCTCAGTAATGGCGCTATCAGTGAATGGTATTGTGGCCGGTGCTACAGAGGGAGAAGGTCTTGGCATGAGCATGCCTGTAGAGGCAGCTACTGATCTTACACAATATGCAGAGCCTGAAACTGCATCGGCAGAGCCGGTTCAGCAGCCGGTTCAAGAAACTGCGCAGGAAGAGGAAGCAGCAATAAAATACGTCCAGAATAACGAGGTGAAGGGCTCCGGCAGAAATATAAAGACTAATCTTAATGGACACTATTATGCCAGTGGCGTAAAAGGTATAGCCATGACAGACCAGGAGTGGAGCCTTCAGGTGGAAGCCGGAATGGGAGTGGTTGAATATTTCTGGGTCAATACCTGGGATATCACGCAGGATACAGCACCTATGGCAGTTGAAACTTTCAGGATAGTGGCTGCAAGTGAAGGAGCAGAGCTTGGCCCGGTTGTTCAGATAAATATCCACAAGACATTGAATGGCAAAATGACATCTCTTGAGGGAAATGCGGTCAGGTTTACGACGGTTATGGGAATTCCCGATGATTTTGAGAGAGCAGGGGATGGATATGCGGTCGTGTTAGTAAAAGCAGGAGGCTCCTTTGAAATTCTTCCGGATATGGATGAGGATGACAAAACAGTGACCTTCAAGGCAAAAGCCGGTGATGGAGCCTATGCCTTGATCCACTACTAAATGACTTTGAAGCAGTCCAAATTTTTTTAATACGAAATACGCAGAATCAAGGGATTTTAAGAGAACTCAGTTGGTTTGGGTTCTCTTTTTAATTGACTCAAAAGCCCGGAAACGGGTATAATATGTTAAGAAATATGTAACGATTCATTTTGGGGGGAGTATGTTAGAAAAAGTAAGAAAATTCTTAGTAACTAGTGGGATACTTGTGGCATTTATGGTATCCCTGTCTTTATTTTCCAAGGAAACTATAACTGCAGAGGCGCGTGGTCCTGAAGTGGCTGTAGGTATTGATGTCTCCAAGTATCAGGGGAATATCAACTGGCAGCAGGTAAGGGACTCCGGGGTTAAGTTTGCCATGATAAGAGTCGGCACCACCAAGAAAGGTCTTGATGAGCAGTTTGTGAATAACATCATGGGCGCCAATGCAGTTGGTATCAGAGCCGGTGTATATATTTATTCTTATGCAACTACTCCGGAGCAGGCTGTGGCAGAAGCCAATCAGGTTTTGGCATGGATAGCACCCTACACGGTATCATTCCCTGTAGCTATTGATATTGAAGATTCCTGTCAAAAGAGCCTTAATCCAGCGCAGCTTCAGGCAATTGCTGACAGCTTCTGTGCAGTAATGCATGCTAATGGTTACGAGACAATGGTATACGCCAGCAAGAACTGGTTTATGGGCAGAATGCCTGTGGTTTCTTCCGCAAAGTGGGTTGCACAGTACAGCTCTTCCTGTGATTATCCCGGTGACTATGCTATGTGGCAGTCCACAAGCCACGGCTCTTTTTCGGGAGTTCCCGGAAGAGTAGATGTTAACCATCTATATGTTGACTATTTTTCAAGAATGATCCCTGAGGGCTTCAACAGCTGGGGCGGAAATATCTATTACTATCACAATTTCAGAAAGCTGCACGGCTGGCTCAATCTTTCCAATGGCAGATATTATGCAGATGCCAATGGTGTAGTACAGGCAGGATGGTTTGCGGATGAGTCCGGAATCTATTACCTTGATCCTGCGCAGGGCGGTCTTGCCAAGGTGGGATTTGCTGATATTGACGGCGCGAGATTTTTCTTTGACGGAAACGGTGTCCGCAGAACAGGTCTCATAGATGTAGGCGGGGCAATCTGCTATGCAAATGCTGACGGTGTGTGCCAGAGAGGCTTTGTGGCATTGGAGGACGGCATTCACTATTTTGATGACCAGTATCTCATGCATATAGGACTTACCCAGGTGGGCAGCAACCTGTTTTATTTCAACGAGAAGGGCGTAATGCAGACCGGTATGCTTGCCTTTGATATTGGTAAATACTTCTTTGGAGCAGACGGAGCTGCAGTAAAGGGATGGTTTGCCAACGAACTTGGTCAGATGTTCTACTTCGGAGATGACTTCAAGGCTTATGTGGGACTTCAGACTATAGATAAAGCAGTTTATCTCTTTGGTAATGACGGAGTTATGTTTACCGGATGGAATGGAGAGCCAGGGGCAAAATACTACTTCGGTGCTGATGGTAAGATGGCAACCGGATGGAATGCCATAAATGGACAGTCCTATTATTTTGGAGCAGACGGAAGACTTGCTCAGGGACTTTCAGCTATCAAGGACAGTTTCTACTATCTTGATCCTGCTGATGGACACATGGTGGTTGGATGGGTTCAGCTTCCTGACGGATGGAGATACTTTGATGCCAACAATGGTAAGATGCTGGCTAATGTCTCAGCAACATTGGACAATGTTCAGTGCTCCTTTGACAAGAGCGGACTTCTTGTGGCACCTGCCGGATGGGTACCCGGAATGCCGGCTCCTGTAGATCCTGCACTTGCACCTGTACAGGAACAGGCTCAGGCAAAGGCTGATCCAAATGCAGCAGTTGCTCAGTGAAAAAACAGAATAGCTTAAATACTGATGAAATGCGCACAGCTGTAAAAAGCTGTGCGTTTTTTGACGAAGTGTGGTAAAATATATCGGCGAATAATTAAAGACTAGATGAAGCGTCATTAAAGATGGTCGAAACAAATATTATTGTTTATATGAAAGGAAACAGGTATGGATTATCAAAGTGCAAAAGAGAAACTTGAGAAATTTGGTCAGGAACATGTTCTTAAGTATTACGATGAGTTAACAGAGGCAGAGAAGCAGGAACTTTTACAGCAGATCGAGGATACAGATTTCTCTGTACTTGAGAACTGCAAGAACCTTGGCAAGAGCGAGGGTCGTGGTAAGTTTGAGCCTCTTGCTGCTATGCAGGTTGATGAAATTGAGAAGAGACATGATGAGTTCTTCAAGGCCGGTGTTGAGACAATCAAGGCAGGCAAGGTTGGAGCAGTTCTTCTTGCAGGTGGTATGGGAACAAGACTTGGCTCAGACAACCCTAAGGGAATGTATGACATCGGTCTCACCAAGCACGTTTATATTTTCCAGAGAATTATCGAGAACCTTCAGGATACAGTAAACCAGGCAGGTGGCGCATACATTCACCTCTTCATCATGACAAGTGAGAAGAACCACGAGGCTACTGTAAAATTCCTTAAGGAGCACAACTACTTCGGATATCCTGAGGATAAGATCACATTCTTCAAACAGGATATGGCTCCTGCATCTGATTACAACGGAAAGGTATACATGGAGGCTAAGAACAGAATTTCTACATCTCCTAACGGAAATGCAGGCTGGTATGCTTCAATGCTCAAGGCAGGTCTTCGTGATGTAATCCTTAAAGAGGGTATCGAGTGGATGGATATCTTCGCAGTAGATAACGTTCTTCAGAGAATCGCAGATCCTTGCTTCGTTGGCGCTACAGTAATCGAGGGCGTTTCATGCGGTGCAAAGGTTGTTAGAAAGAACGCTCCTAACGAGGGTGTTGGCGTTATGTGCCTTGAGGATGGCAAGCCATCAATCGTTGAGTACTACGAGCTTTCACAGGAAATGATGGATGCTAAGGATGAGAACGGCGATCCTGCTTACAACTTCGGCGTTATCCTTAACTACCTCTTCAACGAGAAAGCTCTTTATGCAATTGCACAGAACACACTTCCTCTTCACATCGTTGAGAAGAAGATTCCTTACATGGATGAGAACGGCAATCTTATTAAGCCTGAGAAGCCAAACGGATACAAGTTTGAGCAGCTTGTTCTTGATATGATCCACGAGCTTGACACATGCCTTCCTTACGAGGTTGTAAGAGAGCACGAGTTCGCTCCAATTAAGAACCCTACAGGAAAAGATTCTGTTGAGTCAGCAAGAGAGCTTTGCAAGCTTAACGGCATAGAGCTTTGATGACAGATTCGACTGATTCATAATAATTTTGACATTTGGCATCAATTGGTCTAGATTAGTTATCAAAAATAAAAAGAAAAGAGGATTAAGTATGGCAATTCTTGTAACAGGCGGAGCCGGATATATTGGATCACACACAGTTGTTGAACTGCAGAATGCAGGCTATGACGTAGTAGTAATGGATAACCTTGCAAATGCAAGCAAGAAGGTTATTGGCAGAGTAGAGGCACTTACAGGAAAGAAGGTTCCTTTCTACGAGGCAGACATAAGAGACAGAGAGGGGCTTGAGAAGATCTTTTCAAATGAGAAGATCGACAGTGTCATTCATTTTGCAGGACTTAAGGCTGTAGGCGAGTCTGTTCAGAAGCCATGGGAGTACTACGATAACAACATCGCAGGAACACTTACTCTTGTTGACGTTATGAGAAAGCACAACTGTAAGAACATCATCTTCTCATCATCAGCAACAGTTTACGGAAACCCTGCATTTATTCCGATAACAGAGGAATGCCCTAAGGGAACCTGCACTAACCCTTATGGCTGGACAAAGTCAATGCTTGAGCAGATTCTTTCTGACATCCAGTTTGCTGATAAGGAATGGAACGTAGTTCTTCTCAGATACTTCAATCCTATCGGAGCTCATAAGAGCGGCACAATCGGTGAGAATCCTAACGGAATTCCTAACAACCTTATGCCTTATATCACACAGGTTGCTGTTGGTAAGCTTCCACAGCTCAATGTATTCGGTAACGACTATGATACACCTGACGGAACAGGCGTCCGTGACTATATCCATGTAGTTGACCTTGCTGTTGGTCATGTAAAGGCTCTTAAGAAGCTTGAGCCGGGCAGTGGTCTTAACATCTACAACCTTGGAACAGGCGTTGGCTACAGCGTTCTTGATATCGTTAAGAACTTCGAGGAAGCTAACGGAGTTAAGATTCCTTACGTTATCAAAGAGAGACGTGCCGGAGATATCGCTACCTGCTATTCAAACGCTGACAAGGCTGAGAGAGAACTTGGCTGGAAGGCTGAGAACGGAATCAAGGAGATGTGCGCTGATTCCTGGAGATGGCAGAGCAATAATCCAAACGGATACGAGGACTGATATCAGTCAAAAATGGGGATGAGATCTGGGGGAAATAGTTTTATTCAGAGGTTTATAAATGTACCAGATAGAATGTGATACCCATACACATACTTTATATTCAAGGCATGCGTATTCTACGATCGAGGAAAATGTCAGGGCTGCTAGCGAAGCGGGAATTAAGCTTCTTGCCAGCACTGACCACTTCAGCGATATGCTTTTTGATGATTACGAGAGCCTTAAAAACTATCAATACTTCTTGTGCACAGGAAACTGGCCAAGGAAGTGGAAGGGAGTAACTCTTTTATCAGGCTGTGAGGCCGATATCGTTGATATGGAGGGACATCTCTTTGGACATGATATTTCTATTTCAAAGTCCACCATAGGAGACATCTATGATCCTGCCAAAAATCTGCAGGAAATGGTCTTTTCTAAAATGGATTTTGTTATAGCAAGTGTTCATGCCAAACGCCACACAGAAGGTCAGAGTATTGCCAGGAACACAGAGATGTATATCAAGGCCCTGGAGAATCCGAAGGTGTACTTTATCGGACACATCGGAAGAGCAGGCGTTCCTTTCGAACTTGATGAGGTAATAAAGCGTGCAAAAGAGCTGAATAAGCCCATCGAGATCAACGAGCACAGCTTTTCCTGGGAAGGACATCACCAGGCAGTATGCAGAGACGTTGCCATCAGATGCGCCGAGCTTGGAGCCGGCATTTGCGTAAATACAGATGCTCATATATCCTGTGAGGTGGGGCGCACAGAAAGAGCCAAGGCAATGCTTGAAGAGATTGGCTTCCCGCAGGAACTTATCGTCAACCGCACAAGGGAGACCTTCCTTGAAGGGCTGAAGGTAAGTGGTGTGTGCGCACTTGATGATGCTTTACTGAAGTAAAAATTTAGATTTGTTTAAAGTCTGCGCTTTTAATCTGCGCAGACTTTTTTCTATGTATGGACCATGATAGAATATAGAGGCATCGGCTTTGATGCAGAATCAGATTTGGAAGGGACTACACGCAATGTTCAGACTTTGGGTAAAGCTAATAGAAGATAATCATCTTTTGAAGGATATGGTTGTTTGCGATGATACCATGGATACCAGAACGCATAAGGTGATGAATGCCATAGAAAAGGCATGCTATGAGATGGATCTGCCAAAGCCTATATGGCTTGATAATACAGTAAAAGATTTCCAGCGTCACTCAAAGTGTCGTTTTACAAGGGATTCTTTTATAGAGCAAGTTGCCTTTGACTATATGGAAATACAGGTTATCGAGGATGAATATTGAAAAATCAGCATTTATAATATAATTGTTTATATTTTTATAATAACTAAAACACAATTCTGTCACAGATGAAAACTATACTAAACCCATAAAAACCAAGAAAGAGGGTATTTGTCATGTACGAAGACGAAAAGAATGAACAGGGTGGTGTTATGAACAATTCTTACTCGAATTCTCAGAACTACGGCGGTTCCCAGAACTACAATAATTCTCCAAACTACAGCAGTTCACAGAATTACACTGGTGGCCAGTCATACGGTAGTTCCTACACAAGTGGGCAGACAGGTAATAATTCCTTCTCATATGGTGGGGCCGCTAACAGCGGAAATGGCTATAATTCATATTCCTATGGAAATGGAAACAGCCAGTCAAACAGCTACGGATATAATAATGGTTCTTATTCCTATAATCCAAACGGAACACAGAGTTATGGTACATACCAGTATGGTGGCGCAAACAGTGGGGCAGCGCCGGTTCCTCCTAAAAAGAAGAACACATTTGGTAAAGTAGTAGCTGCAATTGCAATTCTGGCGCTTCTCGTTGGAGGTGTCGGAGCATCTTATTATGTGGTGAACAATTCAAAATTGTTTACTGACAAGTCAAGTGATGTAGTCGCACAGGTTGAGGACAAGCAGGAAGAAACTACAACTACAGATTCTTCTTCAGAGACAAAAGAGCCTACTGTTAAGACTACAACAGTGACAGCTGAGACCAAGGCGGTAGTTACAGATGTGACAGCAGTTGTTGAAGAGGTTATGCCTGCAATGGTCATCATCCACAACAACTACACTCAGTCAGCCAGCTATTTTGGATATGTTCAGACTCAGGAAGCTACTGCATCAGGAAGTGGTATTATAGTTGGTGAGAATGATACAGAGCTTTTGATTGCTACTAACTATCATGTTATCGAGGGTGCAGACAGCCTGGAAGTTATCTTTAACGATGATTCGACAGTTGAGGCTGTTGTAAAGGGAACCAGCTCAGACATGGATCTGGCTGTTATCGCAGTTATGCTTGATGATATCTCATCAGACACTCTTTCAAGCATCAAGGTTGCAACTCTTGGAGACAGCAATGCACTGGTTCTTGGTGAGCCTGCAATAGCAATCGGTAATGCACTTGGATACGGACAGTCTGTTACAACAGGTGTTATCTCAGCTCTTAATCGTCAGGTAGAGCTTGACGATGGTTCAGCAAGAGAATTTATCCAGACAGATGCAGCTATCAACCCGGGTAACTCAGGTGGAGCACTTCTTAACCTTCAGGGTGAAGTAATTGGTATCAACTCCAACAAGATCGGTGGAAATACTGTAGAAGGTATGGGCTATGCTATTCCAATTTCTGAGGCTAAGCCTATCATCGATAAGCTTATGAATGAGGAGACCAAGATAAAGGTTTCTGACGAGGAAAGAGGCTATATCGGTATTTCCGGAGTTAGCGTAACTTCTGAGGTTTCACAGGTATACGGACTTCCAGAGGGAGTTTATGTAGCTGAAGTTTCAAACGGCGGTGGTGCACAGTTTGCCGGAATTGAAAAAGGCGATGTCATCGTTGGTTTTGATGGTGAAGAGATCACTTCTATGGATGATCTTCAGACAAGACTTCAGTATTATAAAAAAGGAACACAGGTTACTGTAACTGTAATGAGACAGAACGGTTCAGAGTATGTTGAAGAGAACTTCGATGTTACTTTGGGCGGCGCAGCATCAGGACAGTCACAGGATTCAAATGCGGCTGAGAGTGATGAAAACAGCCAGTATGATGGCAACCAGCAGCCTGCACTTCCAAGTGACAAGAACAGTGGCAACAGCCAGCACAGCGGCGGACATTGATTTAGGATTATTTTAAAAGTGGAGTTTTATGGCAGATAATTTTGATTTTAGAGAAGTAACTGATGATGAAAAAGTAGACATAAAGGACAGCGAAACTGTAGAGACCGCAGCTGCCTCAGATGGTAATTCTGACGACTCTGCAGAGTCTGCTTCAAAGGAAGCATCCGGAAATACAGAAAGCACTTCTAACAGCTCAGGGGATGAATCAAAGCCTGAGTTTGAGGATGTATGCTTTGTGTGCAGAAGGCCTGAGAGCAAGGCCGGCAAGATGTTCCATATGCCGAACAATATCTGTATATGTAATGATTGCATGCATAAGACCATGGATGCTGTCAGTCAGTTTGACTATCAGGGTCTTCTCAATAATCCAAATCTGATGAATGAGCTGAATAAGAACAGCGGCTTTCCGAATATTGGCTTCCTCAATATGGATGATCTTAAAAATGGTGGCTTTAATTTCGGAGGCGGAATTCCAAATTCTCAGAAGATAAAGAAAAAGAGTGAGTCAGGAGCAAAACCTGTTTTTGACATAAAGAATATCCCGGCTCCTCACAAGATAAAGGCCAAGCTCGATGAGTATGTCATCGGACAGGATCAGGCAAAGAAGGTAATGTCTGTGGCAGTATACAACCACTATAAGAGGGTTGCAACTGATACCATGGATGAGATAGAGATTGAGAAGTCAAATATTCTTTTGCTTGGACCAACC
The DNA here is from genome assembly GCA_017413105.1 of Butyrivibrio sp. GTDB lineage: Bacteria > Bacillota > Clostridia > Lachnospirales > Lachnospiraceae > Butyrivibrio. The sequence continues at coordinate 10,624 of JAFPVA010000171.1, forward strand.
GGAAGTGGTAAGACATATCTGGTAAAAACGTTGGCAAAGCTCCTTGATGTGCCTCTTGCAATTGCTGATGCCACATCCCTTACAGAGGCGGGCTATATCGGAGATGATATCGAGAGCGTAGTAAGTAAGCTTCTTGCGGCAGCAGGCAACGATGTGGAGAAGACCGAGCACGGAATCATCTTTATCGATGAGATTGATAAGATTGCCAAGAAAAAGAACACCACATCAAGAGATGTAAGTGGAGAGTCAGTTCAGCAGGGAATGCTCAAACTCCTGGAGGGTTCAAATGTTGAAGTTCCTGTAGGAGCAGGCAGCAAAAATGCCATGGTTCCGCTGGCTACAGTTAATACAAGAAATATACTGTTCATCTGCGGCGGCGCTTTCCCGGATCTTGAGGAGATCATCACACAGAGACTTAACAAGCAGACATCAATCGGTTTTGATGCAGATCTTAAGGATAAATATGAGGATGATCCAAATCTTCTTACTAACGTAACTGTTGAGGACCTCAAGAAGTTTGGTATGATTCCCGAGTTCCTTGGAAGACTTCCTATCATCTGCGCACTACGCGCCCTTGATAAAGATATGCTGGTTCAGATATTAAAAGAGCCAAAGAATGCAATACTTAAGCAGTACCAGAAGCTCCTTGCTCTGGATGAGGTTGATCTTCAGTTTGACGACAGTGCACTGGAGGCAATCGCAGAAAAAGCCCTTGAAAAAGAGACCGGTGCCCGTGCGCTGCGTGCTATTATTGAGGAGTTCATGCTGGATATAATGTATGAGATTCCAAAGGATGACAACATTGGCCGCGTGACTATCACCAGAGATTATATTGAAGGTAAGGCATCACCTCTCATTGAGGTTAGAGGAGACCAGGTACCAAAAAGGCTTCCTCAGTTCAATACCGAGCAGGCTACTTCGGTGTAAAATAGCGATGTGAAAACAGATAAAAGCTCCAATAAATACCATTATCTGAGGTGTTTATTGGAGCTTTTTAAATTTCTGCTTGATTTAATAGATCTCAACCTGTCCGCTGAAGATCTTATGAAGTCTGTTCCTGACAATAAAGAAAGCGGGAATAAGGAATGCATCTGCCAGTATCCATGCCATAGGGCTTGCAAGACAGATGGCTGTGAATCCGATCCTTGGCACTAAAAGAGTTGCCATTCCTGCTCTTCCAATCATCTCCATTACTCCGGCGATTAAAGCAAATCTTGAATAGCCCATTCCCTGGATGAGGAATCTTACGATATTTACCAGAGCAAGTGGAATCCAGAAAACGCTGTTTAGAATAAGGAACTGATGGGCGTTGTCCAGACAGGCCACTTCGTCGGCACTTATGAATATCATCGCAAAATATCTTCCAAAGAAGTAAAGCACTACAAAGGCTATAACTGAATAGATGCTTCCAATCTTTGTCGCAGCCTTCAGACCGTCTGTAAGGTGATCGAGGCGCTTGGCACCGACGTTCTGTCCTCCATAGGTCGCCATGGTTGAACCAAGGGCATCAAAGGGAATACAGAAGAACATCGTAACTTTGCTGGCAGTTGTAACAGCAGTGACGGCATCCTCTCCGAGACTGTTGATGGCGGTCTGGAGGATTACGCTGCCGATAGCCGTGATGGAATACTGAAGTCCCATAGGAACACCCATGTTAAACAGGATAAGGAAATGAGATCTGTCCAGCTCCCAGTCTGCCTTGGAAAGCTTTAATAGGTCAATTTTCTTTGTGATATATACAAGGCACATGATGCCTGTTGCAAGCTGTGATAATACTGTTGCGAAAGCAGCTCCGGAAATGCCCCAGTGGAATACCAGGATAAATATAAGGTCCAGAGCGATGTTCAAAATGGATCCGATGATAAGGAACTGAACCGGGTGCTTACTGTCACCCAAAGCTCTGATGGTCGCTGAAAGCAGGTTGTACATATAGGTAACAGGGATTCCGATAAAGATAACGATAATGTATTTGTATGCGAAATCAATAAGTGAATCCGGTGTTCTCATGGAGGAGAGGATCTGTCTGCAGAAAATACTTACCAGAACAGTCATCACAATAGCGAAAACAGAACATAAGATGATGGCGTGAGTATAGAATTTACGCATGCTCTTATAGTCCCTGGCTCCGAATCTCTGAGCAATAGGGATGGCAAAACCGTTGCATACGCCCATACAAAAGCCCATGATAAGAAAGTTTACGGCGCCGGTAGATCCCATGCCCGCGTATGCCTCTTTTCCAAGAGTCCAGGAAACAATGGCGGTATCGATTATGTTGTAGAGCTGCTGAAAAAGCATTCCCCACAAAAGAGAAACTGCAAATCCCATGATAAGACTCATGGGATTTCCTATGGTAAGGTCCTTAATTGTAGTATTCTTCTGCATTTTATTAACTGCCCCTCGAATGGCATTCACTAATCAATCTATCGTGTATTAATGGTTAAATTACTGATATTTTCATGTCAGCGATAAGATATACTACTACAAACTGATTGTAAAGTGAATATTTATTTTGTACAATATTTCTATGTCATTGCCCATTATACCTAGCAATAAATGCTATCAATTGTAAAAATATAAGCACCGGTTTTGCAGTAATCTGAGTGCGGGAAAGAGGAAGATATGGAAAACATGAAAGCGGTGGTTTCACTTGGTCACGAAGCTCTTGGCGTCAACACCAACGAGCAGATGAATGCAACCAAAAATGCAGCCAAGGCTCTGGCTGATCTGGTGGAAGCAGGTTATCAGCTGACCATTACGCATAGTAACGGTCCTCAGGTCAGCATGATCCACAAGGCCATGACCGAGCTTCACAGAATATATATCGATTATACTGCGGCTCCTATGTGCGTTTGTAACGCCATGAGCCAGGGTTACGTAGGGTACGATATCCAGAATTCGCTTAAGACAGAGCTCACAAGCCGCGGCATTTCCAAGGCTGTCAGCACGATCCTTACACAGGTTACTGTAGATCCGTATGATGAGGCATTTTATTCACCAACAAAGGCCATTGGACGTTACATGTCAAAAGAGGATGCTGATACAGAGATCAAGAAGGGCAATTTTGTAAAAGAAGATCCGGGCAAAGGCTACAGAAGAATCGTGGCAGCTCCAAAGCCCATAGATATAGTAGAAATTGATGCCATAAGGACACTCGTTGATGCGGGACAGATAGTCATTGCCTGCGGAGGCGGCGGAATTCCTGTAATCCAGCAGGGACATGTATTAAAGGGAGCTTCTGCTGTAATCGAGAAGGATGCCATTGCCGGCAAGCTTGCAGCAGACCTTATGTCTGACAAGCTCATAATCCTTACTTCCGTTCCTTATGTGTACAAGAATTTTGAGAAAGAGGATCAGGAGCCGATCCTTAATATGAATACAGCTGATGCAAAAAAGTACATCGAAGCCGGAGAATTCGGCGAAGTAGATATGCTTCCAAAGATTGAGGCAGCAATTGAGTTCCTTGAGGCTAATCACAACGGTTCAGTCCTTATCACATCACTGGATTCAGTAAAGGATGCACTTAAGGGCAAGGCAGGAACACAGATCACATACTGATAATGAAAAAGAGGTCACCTACAAGTATACGGCTTGTAAGTGACCTTTCTTATTGAATAGGAAATTCCTATTCAATAAAAAACGCTCCGCTATGGATGCGCACTCGCGCGATGGGAATATGTTGCATAAATGCAACCGCGCTCGGCGCGAGAATGTCGCAAGCGACATTCTATACATTCTTGGATATAAAATCCAAGAATGTATCAACCAAGCCATTTGAAGGCGACTAACGTCGCAGGGCTTGGTTGACTCTTGAATCATGTTCTCACGAAACCCGCAGCAAGTGCGGATTTCTGTAATTTTATCCA
>JAFPVA010000017.1 GCA_017413105.1 Butyrivibrio sp.
AATCCAACACTTAGTCTGTTATGTTTCGCTATCACGCCATTTAGAATAAGGATAACGAAAACAAACGAAAGTGAGGATGAGGAAATGAAGAAAAGTTCAGGTTACAAAGAAGTACTCCGTAATTACCAGTATATGAAGCTGCTGGTTGCAGGAATAATCAATAGATTTGGGGATTCTATTGATTCAATCGCATCAGCGTGGCTGGTGTACGAGCTTACCAGCAATGCCATGTGGTCAGCGATAATTTATGGAGTAAATAAGATTCCGACAGTGTTTATCCAGCCACTGGCCGGAGCCTGGGTTGAGGGGAAAAAGAAAAAGCCAATCATGGTTGTTACTGATCTGATCAGGGCTATCTGTGTGGCAGTAATTGCTACAGGATTCCTTTTTGGATTTCTTAATGCATGGATACTTGTAATATCCACGTTTGTCATCTCGACTGCAGAAGCATTCAGGCTTCCTGCCGGTTCTGCAGTTATCCCCAAATTACTGAGAAAAGAAGAAATAGCCTACGGAACATCTTTATCCACGGCGATTTCTACTGTTGTTGAGCTCATCGGAATGGGCGCTGCAGCCGGAATAATTGCTCTTATCGGCACGGCAGGTGCTATATACATTGATATGGCTACATTTCTTTTTTCAGCACTTATCATAGCTACAATAAAGATTTCTTCAGATGAGGCAAAAGATATCAATGGAAACTTCAAAGCCTATCTTGATACATTAAAGCAGGGCTTTTCTTATATAGCCCACAGCAAAGTGGCAATGTTTCTGGTTCTTTTCGCAGCGTTCCTAAACGGAATCCTGGTTCCGCTCAACAGCTTAATGGCACCACTTGCCAATGAAGTTATTGGCACAGGTGCTGAGACTATTTCAGTAATCAGCATTGCAATCACACTTGGAACGCTTTTGGGAACTGTGGTTTATCCGGCGCTGAGCAAATTCATTGGAAAAGAAGTGTTTGTAATAAGTGGAGGTATCTGCATTGGTATTTACTATCTGGCAGTAATTCTTGGCAGACCGTTATACAATAACATAGTAATCACATATTCATATGTGGCATTTATTAGTTTTACCATGGGAGTGTTTGTTTCGCTTCTTTCAGCCTTCCTGCAGGTGGTATTTATAGAGCTTATCGATGAACAGTATTTTGCAAGGGCTGCCTCAATAATGAATGCCATGGGAAATGCCGCTATGCCTGTTATGTCTGTTGTAGTAAGCCTTCTTGCAGCATGGCTTCCAACATCTGTTATATTTATAGTGATCGGAGCTATTGATGTGGTTGTATGCCTCTATCTGGTACTTTCACATACATTATCTGTTATTCTTGGTGGGAAAAGAGAAGTTAGAAAAGAGGAATCCTCTTATGCAGCACAATTTGAATGAAAACATTAAGAAATACCGCAAAGAAATGAATCTTACCCAGGCAGACCTGGCAGAAGCCTTCGGCATAACTGAGGGCGCAGTAAGCAAATGGGAGAGCGGAAATACTGTTCCGGATATATCGATACTTATGGATCTCGCAGACTTTTTTGACATATCTGTTGATACACTGCTCGGCTACAGCATTTCCTCCAAGAGCATTGACAGCATCACGGATAAATTGAAAAAACTTCTTGATGAAGGCGAGTATGATGAGGCAATTTCCGTAGCCGAGAAGGCTGTTGTTCGCTATCCGGGTAATTTTAAGATTCTCTATAAATGTGCACATACTTACGAGATGGTGATGCCATACAGGAAAGCAAAAGAGTGCAGCAAAAAAGCTGTCGAGCTTTATGAAGCCTCCCTTCGGTATCTGTCACAAAATGATGATCCTGAAATAAGCGAATTCTCAATAAGAATGAGAATAGCGTATGCGAAACTATGGGACGACGCTGATAAAGCGCTTATGGATTTTGAAGCGCTGAATTATATGGGAATATCGGACGTCCAGATAGCCAGAATCTTTATGAATAAAGGAAAAGTGGAGGAGGCTCTCGATAAATATACCAAAACTATGGTGAGAACCATTATTCAGGATCTTGACCTGGCAGCAGGTATGTATATAGCTCTCATCTGTACAAATAAAAACAAGGCATTTGTTGAAGCGTCAGAGCTGATGGATTGGTACATGGCTATCATCGATGCTACAAGCAATGGGAAGATCAGCTATTTGACGAAGCTAAAGACAGTAGTTCTTGTTCTTAAGGCCTTGAGTTTATCTTGTTTAAAAGAGTATGACCTCATGAGGGAGTGTATAGACAAGGCCTACGCGATTGCCGTGGAATTCGACAAGAAGCCTTCCAATGACTTTAATGGAAAAATCAAATTCTGGCATTCGAGCATGGATTACAATACATCAGTTTATGATGAAGTCGGCAATAGCGCAGTAGATGGCATTGGTAATCTTATAGACGAGATTATGCATAGTCCCAATGAAAAGGCTGTAAAGAAGATGGAGCCGGCTAAGAAATACTGGGAGAGTATTCGCAGCCTCTTTTAGATTCAAATTATACTTCTATTGGAGTAACATTATATATTTTACTTAGCTACGCCAAGATAAAGTCTACAAATGGGTATGAAGAAATGGAATTAATACTGATCAGACATGGTGAAAGTCTGGGAAATTATTTGAAAGGTGATGTTGCTGTCTATACCGGAAGATGGGACTGCGATCTGACTGAGCT
>JAFPVA010000172.1 GCA_017413105.1 Butyrivibrio sp.
AATGTCCACAGAGCTTGAAAAAAGAAATATACGAAGAATGTCAAATAAGGAGTCCAACAGAATTACTAAAGAATGCATCTGTGATGCGCTGATCGGATTGATGAAAGAGCATCCGTACAAAGATATAAATATGACCATGATTATAAAAAAATCAGGAGCTTCAAGAGCTTCTGTCTACAGAAATTATCCTTCAAAAGAGGCTATCATTCAGGACATTATAAAAAACATAACTGACGAGCTCAGCGTTTCTCTAACAGGAGTGTTGCAGAAAAGTAACACATATGAGTGGTTTTTAAAGGTGTTTTCAAGGCTGCACTCCGATAAAGACATGTGTGTACTTATCCGTAATTCAAATATTTCTTTTACTGATATGTTCTATAATGCCTTGTGTATTGCTTCAGACAGCGAATACGCTTCCCAACATGAATACATTGCCAAAGGTATTGCTGCCGGCTTATGGGAAGTGTCGCTGACATGGATAAAAAACGGTATGAAAGAATCTCCTGAATATATGGCAAGGGTATGCTCAGAAACCTTAAGATTGAAATGAAAATTACTTAACGAAACGGGAAAAGTACTTGCCGGTTACATCCAGCGACTCATATAGCGCCGGAGCTCTTTTTTGCATATAATATTAGGAGTGATTAACTACAGAAAATGGCGGTAAAAATGATATGGAAAGTCCATTAGAAACGATAAATGTAGTTGCTGCTCTTATCACAGATGGAAAAAGAGTATTTGCAACAGCAAGAGGATATGGAAACTATAAAGGATGGTGGGAATTTCCTGGTGGAAAGGTAGAACAGGGGGAGACTCCAGAGGATGCCCTTGTACGTGAAATAAGAGAGGAACTTGATTCAGAGATTAAGGTTGATGAGTACATTGAGACAATCGAATATGATTACCCGGAGTTCCATCTGTCCATGCGCTGTTATTGGTGCAGCCTGATATCCGGCAATCTAGTATTGAAAGAAGCTGAAGATGCAAAATGGCTTGATTTAGAAAGCATTGAATCCGTCAAATGGCTTCCTGCAGATATTACCCTGATAGATAAGATCAAGAAAATGAATGATAGAGAATTGGGAGGACATGAAAAATGAAATGTTGTATTGCTTATGCTTCAACACACCACGGAAACACAAAGAAGGTTGTGGATGCCATTGCTAAAGAATTTGATGTCGATGTTATCGATGTTACTGCTACTCATGAGAAGGATCTGTCGGAATATGATCTTATCGGATTTGCATCCGGTATCTATGCTGCACAGTTCCATCAGCAGGTTAAGAACTTTGCTCAGGTCAACCTTCCTCAGAACAAAAAGATCTTTTACATAATGACCAGTGCCATGAATAAGGATTTCTCCAAGTCTATGGCAGACTCTGTGAAAGGCAAGAATGCTGAGGTTGTTGGAAAGTTTACTTGCCACGGGTACAACACTTTTGGCCCGTTTAAGCTTGTTGGCGGAACTTCCAAGGGACATCCCGATGAGGATGATCTGAAGGATGCAGTGGAGTTCTTCAGAGGACTAGTGAGGGTTGGCAGGACAGAGTAATGGCAGAGGAGATAAACAAGTACAAAGTTAAGCTGCCAGCTTCTTTTACCAAGAAATATAAGAGCGAAAAGCTGATAGATGCAATTTCTGACGATGGCATGTGGGTTCAAGGAGGCTGAGGAGCTGATTCAGAAGTCCAGAGATAGAAAAGGTTTTTGAAAAGGGGAGAATATGAAGAAAGTATTATTAGCTGCGTTGTTAATGATAGCAGTATCAACTGTGGGATGCGGAGCGTCTTTAACAAATCAAATTGATGGAAAAATATATGACTAAGAAGATAAGGATTATAACGCTGGGCATCTTGGCTTTGATAATAATTTTAGGGGTTTTCTATTTTGGGTATGGTGAGACTCACACATTTTCACTAACCGATGAATCAGCTACAGACTCATACTTAAAGAGCGAGCAGATCCAGCCGGTCTTTGGCACTGTCAAAGTATGGGGAATTCAGGATACAGATGTGTGCTTTACTGATGTTGAGAATCCGGAGGTACAGTACAAGATCGGCTATATTACTCCAGGTATGACAGAAACTATAAAGCTGGAAAAAGGACGATGGTACAGTGTTCGAGGTGCTGGGGAAATAACTGTACGCATGGTTAATGCCAGAGTGCATTAACAGATACCGCAACAGCAAGTTGCGTGTTTTTTCATTATCTTCATAATACAATTAGGTTATGAGGAGGTGTGATAATTATGAGTACAAAAGAAATATTGTTAGAGCTTAGAACTCAAAAAGGTCTTTCACAGGATGAGCTGGCTGAAAAGGTCTTTGTAACAAGACAGGCAGTGTCGCGCTGGGAAAATGGGGATACTGTCCCTAATACTGAAACCTTAAAGCTCTTATCAAATCTCTATAATGTTTCCATCAATACTCTTCTAGGATCGCCAAACAAGCTGGTCTGCCAATGTTGTGGAATGCCTCTTGAAGATGAGATTATCAGCAGGAATAAAGACGGAAGCATGAATGAGGGTTATTGTAAATGGTGTTATGCTGACGGCACTTACACATACAGCAACATGGACGATCTGATAGAGGTATGTGTTAAGAACATGGCCTCTGAGAACTTCTCTGAAGAGCAGGCACGCTCTTATCTTAAGATAGAACTTCCCAAGCTGGATTATTGGAAAAGATATGAAGAACTCAGCGACGATGGACAGTTTGAGGAGTTTAAAAAGAAGCTGATCAGTGAGATAAATGATCTCAACATTGAAGGAATGCCGAAGGTTGAGAAGTTGAGTGCTCTTGTGGGCAAGTATGTTAATCTTGAGTATCCGCTACCCGGTGGAATGAAAGCTAAATTTCTAAATGATCAGACCACATATCTTGGAACACAGTTGGAGTCTGAGATTGTTAACGGCCTTTGCTTTGGGGTGCTGGCAAATATGGAATTCATATTAATCTGCACTTATGAAGCAGAAGGTGCTAATCCGGAGTTGATTCTGTACAAAAAGAGATAAACGCTTTCGAAGATCATAAAGATGTGAATGTGATTACTGTTTCTCTCATGGCGCATTTTTATTGGGATTTAAGACTATCTTAATGATAACTATTGTATAATAAGTTTACGAGCATAAGTTTTTTAAGAGGATCATCTATGAATAATGAATCTTTCTCATTTGTAATTTATATGATACATGCATGTGCCAATAAGTGGGGAAAGTTACCATCCGAGGTATATGCATTGCTTACAAAAGCAGATTGCATAAATAAATATCTTGTTCCGCATTTCGATATACTGCACACACAGAGTACAAATTATGTTATTGATGATATTGTAGAATACCTGGGAGTAAGGGGTATCAAAGTATGAAAGTTTATCATGGATCAATTGAAATTGTTAAGTCCCCGGATGTCTTGCACTCATACAGACCGCTGGACTTTGGCAAAGGTTTCTACGTAACAACCGTAAAGGAACAGGCTGAAAAGTGGGCAAAGAGGAAAGCTGATCTCTATAATAAAACCGTTGGAATAATAAACGAGTATGATCAGTGGAAGTTAATCTTATATGATTTTTGGGAGAAGATGATTTTGGAGAGCGAATTGTTTCGTTCTCCTTTTTTCTGGAATTATTAAATGGATATGTCCGTGAGTTGCTGACAATTCATTTACACCCAGTCATACACCCATTGGGTGTAAACCAGTGCCAAAGCTATTGTTCACAAATGCCTATTTTAAGGGCCTTGACGTGCTTGCCAAGACTTTATACGGACTTATGCTGGATAGAATGTCTTTATCCCTTAAGAATAAGTGGTTTGATGAGGAGCAGAGGACATATATTTACTTTGCACAGCAGGAAGCCGCAGAAATGCTGGATTGTGGGGAAGACAAGATAAGGATCGTATTCAAGAATCTTGAGGAATATGGCCTTATTGAGCGCAGAAAGCAGGGCCAGGGGAAGCCTTCCATTATATGGTAAAGTTCTCGTGCTGCATGTTCCTGGGAATCATAATGGCTATTATACATAGCTGCTTTAAGTGCGTATCCTGCCAGAAGGCAGTTTTTGTAACGGCTCTTTATCTTCTCATCCTGGGAATTATAATAGTATCAAACCTAGAATCCATAGGAATTGAGAGCTCTGGTTATCGAAACATACTGGCTAGCATAATAGTCTCATTTATGTATGCTGCATCTTTGGGATTTACACTCTTAGTCATTCTCAGTGCAATTTGGGGCCAATACATAAAGCTCCGCTTCTCAGGAGATTTCTATGCTTCATATTATAAAGTTGGTATGGTAGTAGTTATGGTGGTAATGGCCTTGACTGCCATAGGATGCTTTGTGAGAGACAGACTTGAATTGGTCTAAAGATAAATGAATTCGAGAGCCATCTGGCGGATAAAATACCGTCAGGTGGCTTTTTTTCTTTTATAAAAACAGATATAGTAGAAGATAAGTATTTTGAAAAAAGAGCCAATTTTGGACTAGAGTCAGACAATATGAATCTTGGAGCTAACAGATGAAAATAATGGTCAGTGCCTGCTTGTTGGGGCAGAATTGCAAATATAATGGTGGCAACAATTACAGTGAAAAAGTTGCGGAAGTAATCGCTGAAACACTTGGATGCAAGACCACGAGCGTTTCTGTTGCAATTAAAGATATTCCAGAGGAAAACTGGAAAGAGCAAGTATGGGATAAGAGCATTGTTCCGGATGATCAGTATTTATATAAAAGACCAGAATATACATGTGAATAAATATCTATGAGGTATTGAATTAATGATAGAGTATCGAAAGGCAGTAGAGAACGACAGAGCAAGTATTGAAGCTCTTTTCATAGAGATGTTGCAGACAATTTATCATACGGATGACGTAGAGGGTTATGAGGAAGGGTATCTCAACAGATACTTCTCTGATCATGAAGATGAGGTCATAGTTGCAGTGGATAATGGGCAGGTAGTAGCTTTTCTATCAGTTCAGGTTTTCCGCGGAGATAACTATATTTATCTTGACGATCTGTCTGTTACGGCAAGATACAGAGATCAGGGGATTGGGAGTTGTCTAATCAAGAGCGCGGAGGACTATGCAAAAGTAATTGGTATCAGTGCAATTGTTTTCCATGTAGAGACTTCTAATGAAAGAGCACATGCCTTATACAAAAGGCTTGGTTACAAGGATGACCTAAAAGATGGCAGTAGAATACGCATGGCTAAAGATGGTCTTAGTAAGGCATTCGAGAAATCCTGTGGTGCTATTGTTTACACAATTGAAGATGGCATAATCAAGTATCTTCTTGTTGAGGAAGCGAGCGGATTTCATAGTTTCCCTAAGGGCCATATGGAAAATGGGGAGACTGAAAAAGAGACAGCTATCCGCGAGATAAAAGAAGAGACAGATCTTGATGCCACGCTGATAAGTGATTTCAGAGTAAGTGAGCAATATCAGTTATCGGAGAAACCAGGTGTGACAAAGCAGGTTGTTTACTATCTGGCTAAATACATAGATGAAAATCCGCGTGTTGTAAGGCTACAAGAGGTAAGAGCACTTCAGAGCTTAAGTCTTGAGGATGCACTGGCTGTTATAGAACATGATAATAAAAAAGAGTTATTGTTACAGGCTGATAAATACATAAAAGAACTGGACTTAATGGGCTTTTGCTAATAGTGAAAAAGGGGAAATAATGATCAGACGGGCCAATAAAAGTGATTTGTCCAGGATTGCAGAGATTCTGGTATTTGTAAAAAGAATGAAGTATCGTTCTATTTTTCATAATGACGCATATTCTTTCGGAGAGTTACAGGTGATCCCTGTAGCTGAGCAGTATTCCAACCCAGAGATCCTTGAGAATATCTGGGTGTATGAAGAAGATGAGATAGTAAAGGGATTAATTCATATTGAGAATAATGAAGTAATGGAGCTTTATGTTGATTATTTCTTCATGGGACAGGGTATTGGGGCTGAATTAATTGAGTTTGCAAAGGAGGAATATGAAGTCAGGTTCTTGTGGACACTGGAAAAGAATCAGGATGCAATCAAGTTCTATGAGGCTCATGGATTCTGCAGAACAGGAGATAGACAGTTAGAAGAAGGCACACCTGAATATATCGTTAAGATGGAGAGATGAATGAAAGCATTAGTGATCAACTGCAGCCCGGTCAGAAACGGAGCTACAGCGGAAATAGTAAGCATTGTTTCACAGGAATTGTCCAAGAAATATGATGTGAAAAGCATTTGTATTGATGACTATACCTTCAGTTTTTGCAAAGGATGCCGTTCGTGCCACAGCACTGCTAAGTGCGTGATAGAGGATGATATTCAGGTAATTATGGATGAATTTGATGCTGCAGATGTGATAGTTTCAGGTTCTCCATCGTACTGGGCTGATATTCCTGGACAATACAAGGCTTTCATAGACAGATGTACTCCATGGTGTAATACCCATGAGCCACATGCAACGATTAGGCCAGGGAAAAGAGGTTATGCCATAGCCCTGAGGACTGGGCCAAGCATGCCTGAATGTGAGCGAATAATTAAAAGTATCGAGCATTTTTATGGTCATTTGGAGATTCAAGCAGTAAATAGCCTGGGACTATGTTCTGTTGAGTATAAGGAAAATGTAGAGCCCAGAAAGCGGGAAATAATAGCGTTTTGTGAGGATATATAAGTGGTGAAAAAAAGAGTATGACGAATGGTTTGAGTACCGTATTTGAAGTGGAGTTTTGGTGGGAATATGAAGCTAAGGGAATATTTACCTTCTAAGGATTTCGACAATATTAAAAGCTGGATAGATGATAAAAGGACACACGCTATGTGGTGTGCAGGCCGCTTTGAATATCCTCTTGAGAAAGAAAACTTTGAAGCGGTTCTTGAGGATATGCACTCGAAGTGGGGAGATACTCCGTTTATTGCAAGCCTTGATGACGGCAATAATGTGGGTTTCTTTTGCTATTCATTAAATGATGAGACTAAAGAAGGCATGCTGAAGTTTATTGTGGTCAATTCATTGCTGCGTGGAAAAGGTGTTGCAAAGGAAATGCTTGAGCTGGCATCGCAATATGCTTTTGAAGAAACAGGAGCGAAAGCACTTCATCTAAATGTCTTTTCCGAAAACATCAGAGCAAAGAAGTGCTATCAGAAGGCTGGATTTACTGAGCGGAGTGTTACAGAAAATGCATTTTCTTATAAAGATGAATCCTGGGGAAGATGCAATATGTTCAAGATGCTTAATGGAATGATCAGAGAGGTTAAGCGGGAAGAAATCTCTTTATGTGCAAATATTATAAAAAAGAGTTTTAAGACTGTTGCTGATGAATATGGTTTTACAGAGGAAAATGCTCCGAGGTTTACTGCATTTGCGACTACCGATGAGAGACTATACTGGCACATGGATGGCGAGCATAGACCGATGTATGTGTTTGAGGTAGACGGTGTACTGTGCGGATATTACTCGTTACTCCTTCAGGATAACAATGAGTGCGAGTTGAACAATCTTGCTGTATTACCAGAGTACAGACATAAGGGAATAGGGAAAGAGCTATTGGAGCATTCTTTTAAAATCGCCCGAAGCAAAGGCTGTAGTCTGATGAATATCGGAATAGTAGAAGAGAATACGCGGCTTCGTAAGTGGTATGAGGATAACGGAGCTGTTCATGTGGGGACAAAGAAATTTGATTTCTTTCCATTTACATGTGGTTATATGAAAAAAGAACTGTAGATTATGGAGGAGTGTGTATGGGGGCATTGATTATTTGGCTTGTAATAATGGTTCCTGTAAGTGCAATACTTACAGGACTTGGAATCTTTGCCTGGAGAAGACAGAAACCTATGTGGTTCTGGTCAGGCCAGACAGTTGGTGAAGATGAGATTGTCGATGTAAAGGCATATAACAGAGCTAACGGCATAATGTGGATTGTTTTCTCTCTGCTTATGTGGTTTAGTACGTTTTTGGCATTCTCGAGCATGAAACTGGCAGGAATGGTAATGCTAGTCGGATGCATCCTCTGCGTGCCTGTGCTGCCATTTGTTTATACCAGAATATATAAGAGGTACAAGAAGCATGAATGATGAAGCACTTGCAGAATATGAGAGGTGTAGAAGCATGAGGCTGGGCAGACTTGTAGCTAATAGGGAAGTTCCTGTTTTGAAGCGAGCTAAGGAATTACTTGATATAAAGGAGTAGAAAGTGTATGTGCGGAGTATACATGATGCAGGCTATAACGCATGCATGATTCGCAACGAAAATTAAGTGTAAAACAGACCTTTATCAGTGTAACTGATAGGGTCTGTTTTTTGCTGTGGTAATGTATTTTTGAAATGGAGGATATAGTGATGGAAAAGAAAAATAGAAAACCGATCAGATTGATCATTGTTACCGGAATATTACTGATAATGGTTACCTGTAGCCTGGTCTATGCCCATTTAGGAGGATTTAGTACAGGGAAAAGCGCGGATATAGATGAATTTGCAAAGTATGCAGAGAAAATCACAGGTGATAAACTTCCCGGTATAGATGTTCCTGAAGGTACTCGTATTGTTGCGCTTGGTGAAGCAACACACGGTAACAAGGAGTTTCAGGAACTAAAGAAACTTGTATTTCAGACTTAAATGAAATAGTAAATTCCAGTTTCAAAAACTTTCGATAAAATGCGGATTTAAATTCCGATTTTGCACCTTAACAACTTCATATTTTTGCCATATAATGAGCCCATAAGCACCCAGTTTCTTGTCTTTTTGCATGCT
>JAFPVA010000173.1 GCA_017413105.1 Butyrivibrio sp.
CAAAGAGCCTTAAGGGTCTGAAGGAGTTTCTTAAACTGCGCGATAAGGATGAGGTTTTTGACGATGCAAAGGACAATGGATATATTGGGATTCCTGCGCTTGTGACTGATGATGGCAAGCTCACTCTGGATTGGGAAAGCTTTTTTACCCAGCAGGGGATCGAGGTTGTTCATCCTGGAGAAGCAGGAGCAGCCTGTGGTATAGACGGCAAGGGATGCTGATGTTATCAGCCATCCAGGAAGCATAGCTATCCTGAGAGGTAATGGTGCGCTATCTCAGTCATCGTGCGGCTAAGATATTGATTGAAAATCACTGTCTTTTGCCGTATGATGACGTTGAGATATTGTGTAACTGGAAGGAATTACAACGGCAGAACAGACAGGATTGGCTAACAATATTGACACAGCAGATCAGGAGGCTCAGTACGATAATTGTGTCAAGAAGCTGTTATCAAATAGGCTTGTGTTAGCTTGGATAATGAAAGAATGTGTGGCGGAGTTCAAGCAGTATTCCATTGCTCAGATAGCAAAGGATTGCATCGAAGGAGAACCACAGGTTTCCAAGATAGCTGTAGATCAGGATGTGCTTGATAAAGACGAGATTGGATATCTCGAGGAAATGTCCGATAAAAGTATAGAGGGTAAGAATACTGAGGATAGTTATATCAAAGAAGGAAAAGTCTTTTATGATATAAAGTTTTCCGCAGTAGTACCGGATTCAAAAGAACCTGTACAGCTCTTTATAAATGTCGAAGCGCAGAAGGACGATAATACGCCTTATCCGCTTATCAAGAGGGCATTGTACTATGTGAGCCGTATGATCAGTGCTCAGAAAAATACAGTATTTACGAAGAAGCACTACGAAAAGATTCGTAAAGTATATTCAATATGGATTCAGTTGGATGTAGCAGAGTCAAAGAGAAATACAATT
The DNA here is from genome assembly GCA_017413105.1 of Butyrivibrio sp. Classification (GTDB taxonomy): domain Bacteria; phylum Bacillota; class Clostridia; order Lachnospirales; family Lachnospiraceae; genus Butyrivibrio. The sequence continues at coordinate 931 of JAFPVA010000173.1, forward strand.
ACGAAGTACGGCATTACTGAGGAGCAGGTTATCGGAAATGTTCCTGAAAAAGAAAGTAATTATGATCTTATCTCAGTTCTCATGTTAAGGCTTGGCCCTGCTGATGAGGCAAATGATAAGCCAATATTGAGATTGTTGGATGTTTTGTTATCGGCGGAAACTAAGCCAGATGAGAAGAAAGCTATACTTGAAAAAGATTTTGACATTCCTATGACAAAATCGATGAGTGAGGAGGCGAATATTATGTGTAACTTAGGTGAAGGAATCAGAGAGAGAACAGAAGTAAATACAAAAACACAATCAATCATCAATCTTATGGATACAACAGGAAAAGAAATAGATGAGGTTATGAAGCTCCTTAAGATTAATCCTAAAGAGTACGATAAGTACAGGGAAAATGTTGAGAACATGCTTGTACTGAAGTAATCTGATTGTGACAAGTTAATAATCTCCTGGCTTTTTTTTGCAAAAGAATAACTGTAAACCAAAGACGCTTATGTCTGATCGAAGGATTGGACCGGCGTCTTTTTTCTATGCTCAAAAATACAAAAAGAAAGCGAGAAAACAAAATGGATTTTGAGACATTTAGAGAAACCCTTGCCAGAGATATTAAGGAAACACTTGAGGCCAGGAGCGGATCTGACTTTGAGGTCGAGCACCGTACAGCGGAAAAGATGAATGGTAACTATGAGGCAATCGTAGTAAAGCCTGCAGACAGCTAAGTAGGAGTCAGCCTTAATGCATCCACTCTTTACCGGGACTACGAGAGTGGCGTGCCTTACGAGACCATCGCAAAAGGAGCAACTGATCTGGCGGACAGATCTCTTAGAAACCAGCCAGAGTTTGATGTGGATTCTTTCAAGGACTATGACAAGATGAAAGGTACACTTGCAATGGGGGGCGTCTCCAAGGAGAGAAACGCTGAGCTTCTTGATACAGTTCCTCATAAAGATATCTCCATTTAATGCTAAGTTAAGATGCGCAGCAATGATAAAGAACGTTACTAACACAAGCTTACCATTGCTTTTGCTCATTGCTTCAGAAACAGCTAACTGTGGAAAAACCTTTATAGTAAATACAGCTTTAAAGATGATGACCGGATTGGAACTTCCAACGTTTAATAAGGCAAATTGTAGAAAAGAAGATGTGACAAGAATACAGGTTACTGGCAGGAGCGTTCCTGTTTTTATTGATGAGCTGGATAATAAGTTGAATGCAGTTAGAATCAGAATGGCTTATTATTTATATAAGCATATAAAAAAGTAATGAATTAATAATTTTAGTGTTACATAGATTAGAGAATACGAGAAAACAGACAATTGTGAGTTTTTGTGCTCATAAATGTCTGTTTTTTTATAAACATATAATAAACCGTTATGGTTTAAGGTGTAGTTACACGTGAAGGAGATGAAAGCTATGATGACAGTAAATGATGTAAGTAAAATGACGGGAGTGAGTATACGCACACTGCATTATTACGACGAGATCGGACTCTTAAAGCCGGCGAAGTACACCGATTCTAACTACAGGCTGTATGACGATGCAGCTCTGGAAAAGTTGCAGCAGATTTTACTGTTCAGGGAGCTGGAATTTCCGCTAAAAGACATAAAGGAAATTGTTAACAGATCTGACTTTGACAAGACAAAAGCACTGGAACAGCAGATAGAACTTCTGGAACTTAAGAAGGAGCACATTGAGAATCTGCTGAACATGTGCAAATACCTTAAAGTGAGAGGAGTGAGGAAATTGAATTTTTCAGCATTTGATACAAGTAAGCTTGATGAATACGCAAAAAAGGCTAAAGAACAGTGGGGAGATACTCCTGCTTATAAAGAATATGCCGAAAAAAGCAAGAACTGGACAAAAGAATATGAAAGCGGACTGATGGCTGATTTTACCAAACTTTTTGAAGAGTTTGGTACTATGAAGGAAATGGATCCAGCATCCGAAGAGGTTCAGGCTCAGGTAAAGAAAGTACAGGATTTCATTACGGAGAATATGTACACATGCACTGATGATATTCTTTATGGCCTTGGAACAGGCTATGTAGGCGGCGGAGAGTTGACCCAGAATATTGAAAAGATGGGCGGTGAAGGAACTTCAGAGTTTATCTTCCAGGCAATTAAGATCTATTGCGGAAAATGATCACAACAAAACACGATTTTGAAGTCATCTGGCGGATAAAACTGTCAGATGGCTTTTTTTATTATTTGAAAACGGATATAGTAGAAGATATATATATGAAAATTGTTGGAGGCGTAGAAGATATATTTTTATATAAACGGCAAAGGGGGTACATGATGGGGAAACCAATTACAAAGGAAGAAATTGTAAATGCACTGTATTCTGTTTGTTTGGCGAAAGGCCATACTGTGATGGTTCATACAGCATTATCTAAAATGGGCTATGTCTGTGGTGGGGCGCAGGCCGTTATTGAGGCATTGATTTAAGTGGTTGGAGAAGACGGTACGATCATGATGCCTGCACAATCCTGGAAGAATCTTGATCCTGAGGATGGAGTCCATTGGACCGTTCCGGAAGAATACTGGCAGATAATCCGCGATAACTGGCCGGCTTATGATAAGAGAATTACGCCAACAAATACCATGGGAGCTGTAGCTGAAGCGTTCCGTCAATGGCCGGGAACCCTG
>JAFPVA010000174.1 GCA_017413105.1 Butyrivibrio sp.
CATGATAACCCGCATGTTCATTTCGTCTGCAATATCAAGAAACTCATCAAAGAATTCATAGGTAAAAGAGCCTTCTGTGGGCTCTACCTTGCTCCATGCAAACTCCGCAATACGTATAGTCTTGATTCCCACCTTCTGCATTCGCTCAAGGTCTTCTCTCCAGAGCGATTTATCCCAATGTTCAGGATAATAACAAGTTCCAAGACTGATTTCGTTTCCGTTTAGTAGCTTACTCATGAATAATCCCCTCGCTATTTATGCTTTATGATTACAGTTTTAATTGCAAACCTTTAAGTCCATCCGATTCAATTCTAATCGTTGACATATCCTTCATATCTTTCTTTTTTACGACAACCAATATCTTACCGCCCAGCATAGCTCTTTTGTCTGATTTATACGAGGTAAGATCTGACATATTTCCGGCGTCCATACCGATAAGATAGGCATTTATATCCGTTTTTACATAGATAAGGCCATTAAAAGTCGGAACTACTTTATAGTCTGTATCGCAGGCAGATACCTCGATAAAAAAGAAATCTCCAAGCTGTTTTACTTCTGCACAAAGTCTGTCAGCATCTTTAGTGGTTTGAACAATCGCAGTTTTAACCAGTTTATTTCCGATATACCCTTCAGCTCTTAATGTTCCCTTTTCATAGGGAACATCCCAAGATAGATGAAGATCTCCTGTTGTAGGATGGAAACGCCTTGCCTCTTCATCCCAACTCTTAGTAGCTCCAAATCTTGGGCACGCTGCCCCGGCCTTTTCTCCGACAAGTTTGTCATTAATGAAAAGCTTAACCCTCTCACAATTTGTATAGCACAGAACCTGCTTGAACTGTCCTTCATCACCCTCAAAATTCCAATGTGGTAAAAGATGAAGTGTAACCTCAGCCTTATTCCAAATTGATTTAAAGTAATAGAAAGTATCCTTTCTGAAATTAGCGGTATCTATTGCTCCAAAATTAGCTCCACGTCTTGGCCAGTGAGCCTCTCCGAGATAGTCAATTCCAGTCCAGATAAAGTCTCCGGCAACATAATTCCTGCTGGCAGTAAATCGCCAGAGAGTTTCATGAGTAAGTGCAGCAGTAACATAATTAATGTTATATTTATTATCAGTACTGTAATCACCTCTGTCGCTACAAACCGACGGATTTTCTGTGCCAATCATTATCCTGTCCGGATTGGCCAGTTTATCCTCTTCATAGAAGGTTTCCGCTCTTTCACGCCATCTTCCCACATAGTTGTAGCCAACTACTTCCAGTCCATCCAGGAAATCCCGTCTTGTTGCTATCTCAGGAAGAGATTCAATATTGTCGCAAGCGCTTGTAACGAGCCTTAAGCTATCCTCTTCGTGAACAATATCTGATAGGAACTTTACAATCTTGGCACCATCCGAATAAGCCTGTTCAGGGATTTCGTTACCTATGCTCCACAGAATTACTGATGGATGATTATAATCGCGCCTTAGCATCGTACGAAGCTCCCGCTCCGCATCCCGGTAAAAGAACTGGCTAAAACCATAAGAGGGTTGATCAGAAAAATAATTCTCGTTCTTATTCTTTCCAAGGGTCCATTCATCATAGATTTCATCCATGACTAAAAAGCCCATCTCATCGCAAAGATCAAGCAAAGCAGGTGCCGGGGGATTATGTGAGCATCTGATCCCATTAACGCCCATTTCTTTTAATAGCTTTAACCTGTATTTCCATACTTCCTTATGAAATGCCGCTCCAAACATGCCCGAGTCATGATGCAGGCAAACACCTTTTATCTTAACCCTTACCCCATTAAGTAAAAAGCCGTCATCCGGTGTAAACTCTGCAGTTCTGATTCCAAAGCTTTCAACTCTTTCATCAATTTTTGTATTTCCCCGATACATCAGGGTCACTAGTTTATAAAGATAAGGTGTCCGGTCTGACCACAAAGAAGGCTTATCCACATAAATCCTACTGCAGGCTTCAGATGAGTCAAAAGAGCTTACACAGAGCGTTGCTCCTGCGACGGATATCTCTTTACCTCTTTTATCCTTAAGAATCCATTTTACAAGGATATTGGTATCTTCTTCGCCATAATTATTTACAAGCGCCCGCACATCAATTGTTGCACTTTGATTGTCCCTATATACACCGCTTGTATCGGCCTTAACACCAAAGTAGTCAAGACTCACAACATCTTTTTTTCTATAGAGGACATCTCTGTATATTCCTGAGCCTGTGTACCATCGGCTGTTAGGCTGCTTGTTGTTATTTACTTTTACAGCAACAACATTTTCTCCTTCTGCCAGAGCATCTGTAATATCCACAACGAATGTAGAATAGCCGTAAGCTCTTTTACCGACCGGTATTCCATTGACAAATATCTCGCTCTCCATGTACACGCCTTCAAAAACAAGCTCGTGCCTCTTTTTTAAATCTCTCTTTGTAACACTGATTTTTTTTCTGTACCAACCAATTCCGGCTTTTGCATAGCCTCCGCCGGCACCGGTTTTGTTTCGTTTGTCCGGGGCAAAAAAAGTATCCCAGTCATGGGGGAGATTAACTTTTTCCCAGTCCTTGTCATCGAAATCTGCACCGGTGTATAAATAGTCTTTGCAATCACCCAGATTAAACTTCCAATCTTCATTGATTTTTATAGTGTCTTTTAAAAGCATCTTTACTTCCTCATCACTCTAAAAAAATAAGGGGAACAGTTTCCTGCTCCCCTATCATTTATAATTAGTACCATTATCTGGTAGCAAGCCAAGCATCATACTGATTATAGAATTCATCAAGAACAGTCTGAAGACCTGCTGCATAGCACTCTTCTATCATCTTATCAAGTGTAGCATCCACATCATCAACAAGGCCCAGCTCAAGCATTGGTACATATGAGCTAAGTACTGTGTTTATTGCAGCCTTCTCATTAACTACATTTGTATCATCAAATACAAAGGTAATTGTAGGATTGCTTATAACTCTCTCTTCCCAGCTATCTGAAATAGCCTTTTCTCTTTCATCTCCGCCTGCCTCTGAAAGCTCACCGTTCTTGATCGCCCAGGATGCGGAAACTGTCATTGGAGGATAGTTCTCAACTGCACCATCAATTCTTGTATACTCGTTATTATCATTGATTGAATAGTGCTTGCCCTCTTCTCCGAGAAGAATAAGATGATTAACGTATGTGTCCATCTTCATGATATCAAGCACCATAGCTGCTCTTTCAGGCTTTTGAGAGCTTGCAGTAATAGCCATATCATTGTTTGAATATGCTTCGCATCCAACAAGGTGTGGATTTGTAATATCATAAGCTGCGCATGTAACGCCGTCTGTCTGCTCAGCCTGTCTCATGTAGGTAAATACTGATGCGTTCCAGGCAATTGATGCACCTTGAATAGCTCCAAAAGCATCATCGTCTGTTACTGTATTTGTAAGAGCTGATCTGCTCCAGCAGCCTGCATCGGCCATTGCCTTCATATCTTTTGCATACTCTCTAAATGGTTCATACTCATAAGCGAGCTTGATATCATCTCTTGTGGGAAGTTGTCCTTCCTTATACTCATAGATCATATCGAACCAGTCAGAATCAAGAGCAAGAAATGTATCATATTGCTCTCGGTAAACGTCCCAAAGTTCATTGTTATCACCTGCTGCTGCAAGTGCATATATACCACTTTCAGGAGTTTCTTTTTCAGCAATGGTCAATGAGAAGTTCTTGTAGTCTTCCCAGCTTGAAAGCTCTTTTATGCCATACTTATCAGCGATATCCTGTCTGATGGCAACAATCTTGCCCATAGGCTGTGCTGTATTGGAAGGAACAGCTATAGTCTTACCTGAAAGAGTTGTCTCATCCCAGCTCTCAGTAGCCTGATACTTATTTGTAAGAGGCATGTTGTTTGCAATAAAGTCAGAATCAAGAGTGAAGAATGATCCTTTTGCTGCTTCTGTGTACATGTAACACCATGGCGCTGTAAAGATAAGATCTGCATCACCGCCCTGAAGAACCAGAGAATACATCGTTGAATAGTCACTCCAGCTAAGGAATGTCACATTGATGTCTGTGTTAAAAGGCTTTAGGTAATCGTTGATAAGACCCAGGACCTCGTCCCAGTCATTTGGTGTATCACCAATAAGATACATCTGAACTGTGTAAGGACTGCTAAGATCTATTGATGAATACATCTCCGGTGTTGCAGCAATTACGTCCTCTCCAATCGCATCAGGAAGTCCTGCAAGTGCATCGCTTGTAGCTGCAGCAGTTTCTGTTCCTGCAGCCTGTCCGGCAGCTTCAGTTGTCTGAGCATCTTTGCCTGTGCTCTCAGTAGTTGTTGGTGTAGCCTCACTGCCGCAGCCTGCCATTATACCGACCGCCATAGTAAGCGCCATTAAAACTGATAATACTTTCTTTTTCATGATTTCCTCCTTTATCCTTTTACTGCTCCTATTGTTAACCCCTTTACGAAGTACCTTTGAACAAAGGGGTAAAGTAACACGATTGGTCCTGTAGCAATAACTGTCATAGCCATCTTCATGCTTTCAATCGGTATAGACGGAAGGGCAATTCCTGATTTTTCTGCTACTATCCTCATAGCCTCTGCGCTTCCAAGAATCCTCTGGAGATAATACTGGAGAGTAAACATATTCTCATCAGTTATGTAAAGCATACAGTTATACCAGTCATTCCAGTAAGCCAGTGCCGAAAACAGCGACAGTGTTGCAATAAGCGGCTTAGATAACGGGATGATCAGTTTTGTAAATATAACAAGATCATTAGCCCCATCTATCTTTGCGGATTCAGTAATCTCCATTGGGACTCCCGACATAAAGGACTTTGCTATGATCATGTTCCATACCGAAAACATTAGCGGAAGTATCAGGCCAGTAAAATGATTCTTAAAATTCAGATATCTTACACAGAGAAGATACCAGGGAACCAAACCACCATTAAACAAAGTTGTGAAGAAATAAAAGAATGCAAACTTATTTCTCCAAGGGAAATCCTTCCTGGAAAGTACATAACCCGTCATTGTAGCAAGCAGAACCGCCAAAAACGTTCCAACCACTGTAACTCCAATGGTTGTTCCATAAGCCTTAAGAATAGCCACCGGGTTTTTCAAGCTAAGCTGATAACTCTCGAGACTAAAGTTTGTAATCGAAGGCAAAAGCGGATATCCATTCTTTATCAACGAGCTTTCCGAGGTAAAAGATGCAATGATGATCAGATAAAATGGTACAACACAAATCAATGCAAATAATCCAATGAGCACAACGCCAACAACATTGACTGCGATTTCATCTTTACTCATTGGGCGTTTTCTATTCATAACTACTTCTTTAGCCATTTTCTCCTCCATCAATAAAGTGCATAATCAGGGTTAGCTCTTTTAACCAAAGCATTAGATATCATGATTGTTACAAAGCACAGAACCGACTGATACAAACTTGCTGCAGCTGAGACTCCAATGTCTCCGTTGTCAATAAGGAGTCTGAAAACGTAAGTATCAATTACATCTGTTGTGGGCTGTAATAATGCACTTGAACGAACCGTCTGATAGAACAATCCGAAATCACCTCTGAAGATATTTCCGATTCCAAGAAGAACCAGAATCATCATTGTAGGCATCAGCGAAGGAATTGTCAGGTACCTGATCTTCTGCCATGCACTTGCACCGTCAATGGAAGCCGCTTCGAACATCTCCTGATCAAGACCTGTTATAGCAGCAAGATATACAACTGAACCATATCCGGTCTGTTTCCATATTCTTAAAAAGATGATAACTACTGGCCAGGCAGCTGGCGTATTGTACAAGTCAAAGGCTGTTCCGCCAAGCATGGTAACCACATGGTTAAATACGCCTTTTTCATAGTTGAAAATGTTATACATTATGGCTCCGGCTACAACCCAGCTGATGAAATAGGGTAAAAACATCAGTGACTGAGTTACTTTTTTAAAGACCTTTGAAAACAATTCATTGAGAAGAATTGCGCTTCCCATTTCAAAGACAACGCCTAAAAAGATAAATGCTATATTATATAAAAGCGTATTTCTTGTAACCATTCCAAGCTTTCCGGAAATCAAGAGAGCTTTGAAATTATTAAGACCATTCCAAGGTGAAAAATAGATTCCCCCATTATATTGATATCTTTTGAATGCTAGAATAATTCCCGTCATTGGAACATAGCTGAAAATTATCACATATAAAAGGCTTGGCAGGAGCATCA
>JAFPVA010000175.1 GCA_017413105.1 Butyrivibrio sp.
TATATATCCGTCAATTTAGGCAAGGATTAGTCCATAACCAAGCAATCACTCAATCTGAGAATGAAAAAAACTAGGAATTTACACAAAAAACACTTGATTAATTGGAGAGGAAATTGCTCCGCATTCCTATGAAACAAAAAACGCTCCGCTATGGATGCGCATCGGCGCGAAATGAAAATGATGCTAAAGCATCCGCGCCTCGCGCGAGAATGTCGCAAGCGACATTCTTTTTTATAATTGTAGTTTGATGAGGAAGGTTATGAGGGAAAAAAGAATAGTAAGACAGGGGTTGCTTATTTTTGCGGGATTTCTTGTGACTTTTTCAGAAGGACTGAAGACGCTGCTTTTTGGACTTCCGATAGTACATCTGGGAAATGCAATTATATTTGCATTGTTCGCGGAAATTCTTATTACTAAGTTTCTGGGAGAATTCAAGCGCAGGGACAAGTTTAGAATTAGTAGCGAGACAAGACTGATTTGGGTTTGGTTTATTTCTTTTTTGTTTGTGGGCAGCTTATCTGCTCTGATTTTTCACCCGAGTATTATACTTTACTTTTGGTCACTTAGAAGTTATCTTAGATTTTTTGCGCTGTTTATTGACTGTGTTTATTTGTTTGATGCTGATTCAGAGGACAGATTCTATAAAATTCTTGAAGTAGTAGTTGTTGTACATATTGCTATAACCCTGATTCAATTTGTTTTCTTTGGAATAAGATGGGATTATCTTAACGGAATATTTGGAAACCTCATGGGAGGAAATTCCGGCGTAAATGCGCTTTTGGTAATTAATTCCTGTGTTTGCCTATATAGATTTTATTTAAAGAAGCTGCGCTGGCAGTGGCTTATGTTTCATTTGATCTGGATGATAGCAGACGCTGCTATAGTTGAGCTTAAGGCATATTTTATCGAAATTACAGTTATTGTTATTGCCTATACTGTTTTGACGAAAAAATTCAGAGACATGGCTAAGATTTTTGCTTTTATAATTCCACTGGCAATAATTGGAATAATTGTGATGAAAATTCTTTATCCGTACACGTCGGGTGGGAATTTTTTGAATCAAATAGTGGTTTGGCTTAAAACGCCTCACCATGATAACCATGATTCACTAAGCCGGGTTACACAGCTATCCGGAATGACTGAGCCAATATTGTCTTATGCAAGGAGCCGGAATGAAAAAGCGGGGATAATATCTCTTCTTGCCGGGCTAGGACTTGGAAATGCGGAATTTGGTACCAAGGATATACTTACCAGTGAGTTTTACTGGATAAATGAAAGACTTTGGTATCGCGATTTCTTGATTTCTATGTTATATGCAGAAACAGGAATTATTGGACTTATCATATATAATTCTCTGTGGGTTTTTATGGGGATAAAAGGGTTTCTGGATTATAAACACAGGTCAAGTGCTGTGGCGTTATTGAAAACTCTTTTGGCTGTTTCAACGGGGCTTATAGTGTTGTATGATGTGACTTTAAGAAACAACTATGGATATATCATGTGGATGGCTTTAGCTATTCCTTATATCATATGCAAAACGGGTGTGATAGGTTCAAAAGCTTTAGAATGAGGAGATTTTAGTTATGAAGAAAAATAATATTGTTCTTATAGGCATGCCTGCATCGGGTAAGAGTACGGTGGGAGTAATCCTTGCCAAGATACTTGGTTACAATTTTGTTGATGCGGACATTGTTATACAGGAAAAGGAAGGCCGGAAACTCTCTGAAATAATAGAGACAGAGGGCGTTGATGGCTTTATTGAGATAGAAAACAAGATAAATACAGGAATAGAGGTTGAAAAGACTGTAATTGCCACAGGTGGAAGTGTTGTCTATGGCAAAGAAGCTATGGAGCATTACAAGAATATAGGAAAAGTTGTGTATCTGAAGGTTGACATGGATGTGCTTACAAAGCGCCTTAATGATGTGAAGCAGAGAGGTGTCGTAATGAAGGATGGACAGTCACTTGTTTCTCTCTACAATGAACGCAGCTCTCTTTACGAGAAATATGCAGATATCACTATAGATGAGAAGAGAAATACCATGGAAGAGGTTGTGGCAGATCTTTTGGCGAGACTGTAAAACTGACCATTTACAAACATCATTTTAACGGTGAAGTTTGTAAATGGTTTTATTTTGTTTTGATGGGAACGTTACATCGTTCATAAATATATGATACAATGAAGTGATGCAGAATAATCAGAGTGACAATTCCAAAAATGGTTTCATAACTGCCTCAGGAAGGCGGTTTGTTTCTGATGCGCCAAAGGACTTTCATTATACCTCCTTTGAAACAAAGAAATTACTGAGGGCATACTCACCTGTGAGCGATGCCCCTTTGCTTTATAAGAAAGCAGCGATTGTGCATCTTGAGCCTCATGTTTCCTATAACAGGGAAAAGATGCTCCTGGGTTTTAACATCTGCGCAGCATCTGGCGCAAGTTATGTTCTAAAGGATATCGAAGATTTCATTAATGCCGTGGATGATACTGAGACTATAAGCTATGGGAAGCTTCTTACCTTCACCCACGACATGTCCGCTTTTTCCAAAGAAACACAGGATATTATAGGTTTTCTTCGCACTTATTTCAGGGAAAAGAAAAAGAATAGTTACGCCTATGGTAAGGGACACAGTAAACAGATTGAACTTACCGGAAATGAAATTGATGATTTTTTTGACGTTGTGAGCAGCGTGTATTTCGTTAATACGGATTTCAGGGCAAGGTATTCGGATGAAAGACTTTTGGAGATAGCAAACGTTTTTCCACCTATAGACCTTTCCATAGAGAAAACAGCAAATGGCATAAATTTTGAAGCAAGTTCTTTTACCATGTTCGAAGGACATTCGAATATATATTTTGAGAGGAGAAAAAAGCTGGTAGTCATTCCGAGAAGAGACTGCGAGCCGATTCTTGGATTTCTTGATTTTCTCTCCGCAAGACGTACAGAAAATGAGCTGTTTGTAGCTGAAAAGGATATCCCTCTTTTTACGACAGGTCTTTTGCCGGTTCTGGAGGAGTATCTGAATGTGAGCTATGACGGCTTTGAAGTGGCCAAGTACAGTCCTGATGCGGTCAAATTCAAAATATACATAGACATGCCTACACCTTTTGAGATAACCTGCGATGTACAGGCTGTGTACACTGTTTTCGGTGGAGAAGAGCTGGCGTTTCATGTTTTTGAGAATTCTGCGGATGACAGCCTTGGGCAGGATAAAGAGATTATTGTAAAAAGAGATATGTATCATGAGAGCAAGACTGCCAAGGCAATAAGTCCCTATTTTGATAAGCTTGACAGCCAAAAGGGACTGCTCATCCTGGAGGCGATGGAGGGAAGTCAGGACAGGATATATTCCTTTATTGCTGAGGATATCCCGTTGATATTCAGGTTTGGAGAAGTGTACCTTTCTGATGCAATCAAGAAAGTGCATATAAAGGCGGCACCAAAGGTGAATCTTGGAGTATCGGTTGTTTCAGATCTTTTGGAACTGTCCATTGCACCTGAGGATATTTCGGTAAAAGAGCTGAATGAAATCCTTAACAAATATGACAGGAAAAAGAAGTATTACAGACTTGAAAACGGTGAGGTGCTGAATCTTGCAAGCCAGGAGATGGATATTCTTTATTCACTTAGTGACGGTCTCATGATATCCATGGATCAGCTTGCGGAGGGGCATGTCAGCATACCGAGATACAGAGCACTTTTTCTGGATGAACTTGCAGGAAGGGCCTTTGATTACGATAACACTCACATTAGCAGGAGCAGAGAGTTTAAGAATCTTGTAAAGAGTTTTTCTGAGGATTATGAGTCTGAATTTAAAGTACCAAAGTCACTCAAGGATGTTTTAAGGGACTATCAGAGGACAGGATTTTTCTGGCTTAAAGCTCTTAAACGCAATGGCTTTGGCGGCATCCTTGCAGATGATATGGGTCTTGGAAAGACGATTCAGATTCTTTCACTCTTGCTTTCAATAAAGGAAGAAGCTGAGAAAAATAATACTAAGAAGACCTGTTCACTTATAGTTTGCCCGGCTTCACTGGTATATAACTGGCAACATGAGATAAGACGTTTTACACCGCAGCTGAATTGCGAGCTGGCGGTTGGGATAAAGCCTGACAGAGAGAGAGTTACTTCGGAAATAGAAGAGGAAGAAACTGATGTGATCATAACATCCTATGACCTTCTGCGAAGGGATATTGAGCTTTATAAATATCTCTCTTTTGACTGCATGATAATTGATGAGGCTCAGTTTATAAAGAATCAGACAACACAGCTCTCAAAGGCGGTAAAGAGCATTAGAGCAAACTTCAAAGCTGCCCTTACCGGAACGCCTATTGAAAACAGGCTCAGTGAACTTTGGAGCATATTTGATTTCTGCATGCCCGGCTATCTGTTTAATTATAAGAATTTCAGGGACAGGATTGAGATTCCGGTGGTACAGGAAGAAAACTCTGATGAGATGGAACATTTAAGACGCATGATATCGCCTTTTGTTTTAAGAAGGCTTAAGAAGGATGTCTTAAAGGACCTTCCGGATAAACTGGAAGAAACAATCGTGGCGCAGATGACCAAAGAACAGGAACAGCTCTACAAGGCACATCTTCAGCGTGTTAAGCTTATGGTCAGCTCCAAGGATAATAATGAAATAAAGCAGGATAGAATAGCTATTTTGGCTGAGCTTACAAAGCTGAGGCAGCTTTGCTGTGACCCGGGGCTTTTATACGATAATTATGATGGTGGAAGTGCAAAAGTTGATCTGGTGGTGGAAATATTAAGGGCTGCCGCTGAAGGCGGGCACAAGGTACTCCTCTTTTCCCAGTTCACATCTATGCTGGACAGACTGGTCGCTGTCCTGAAAAAGGAAGGAATAGCGCATTTTCTTCTGACTGGAGCCACAAAGAAAGAGGATAGGATACGCATGGTGGATACTTTCCAGGAGGATGATACACCTGTGTTCTGTATATCTCTAAAAGCAGGAGGCACCGGACTTAATCTTACGGCTGCAGATATCGTTATCCACTATGATCACTGGTGGAATATAGCGGTTCAGAACCAGGCCACTGACAGAGCACACAGAATCGGACAAAAGAATGTGGTGACTGTATTTAAACTGGTAATGAAGGATACGATTGAGGAGAGGATAATAAGGTTACAGGAAAAGAAAAAGGAACTGGCGGACCAGCTCCTTAACAGCGATGTTCTCAGCACTCCAAGGCTCTCAAAGGAAGAACTGCTTGAATTGTTGAGTTAGGTCTCAACAGAATATTTATCTTTACTCACTACTCATTCGTTGTGAAACAGTAAATTGCAAATAAAAGGAAGTGGAACGAGGGGACGGTTCTTGATGTTCCATATACATGGAACGAAAGAACCGTCCCCTCGTTCCACCTTAACTTTGCGCGTACTTCGTCAGAACGTGGATTACGTCGGCGAAGTATTTTTTGCGTGTGAGTTCGTCGGCGTTGAAGATCTCATGGCGGGAGTTCTCATAGTGAATGAACTGAGCCTGTGGAACCTTTTCTGCAATCTCGTCGTAGCCTAGAGGGTCGATGAGGTGGTCGTCTCCGGCGGTCATTATTGTGACGGGGATGCGAATCTTGCCGGCACCGCGCATAATATCTCCATGGACCTTGATGCTGGCCAGAGCCCATCCAAAGGTTGCTGCACTCATCTGATAATGATCATCCCGGCGGCGACAGCTCAGCTGATATTCGAATCTTGGAACGGATTTTGCACTGCTGGTCTCAATAGGAGTATGTGGATTGAAATGTTTTTGGTTAGGAGCCAGAGACTTTTCTTTTCTAAAGAGCTTTACATAGATCTTAAGGAGCAGTACCACTACAGGGGAGAGGTTTCCTGACTTCATCTTCATCATGGGACTGCTGAGTACAGCGCCTGTAAAGTAGTCCGGATATTTTTCCAAAAACAGAGTACCCACAGCTCCGCCCATGGAGTGGGCAAGAAGAAGTTTTTTTAAGTTTCCGGATTCTTTTGCCACAATCTTGTCCATGAAAACGTGAAGGTCTTCTGCGTAGGTGTTGTAATCGTCAATGTAGATCAGGTCCGCTTCTTTGCATTTTCCTTCTGAATAGCCGTGTCCACGCTGTTCCAGGAAAAAGACCTTAAAGCCTGCTCTGAAAAGATTCCAGGCGTATTCATGGTACTTGGGCCAGAACTCGCCCATTCCATGAACGATGATGACTGCGGCCTTGGGATTTTCCGGAGAAGCGATGTAGTACTTAAGGTGCGTTCCGTCAAAGCTTGTTATGGTACCGCGGGTGACCCGCTGTTGTCTCCACTTTTTTATTTCATTGTTCATTACCGGAAGGAAGTCTTCCTCCCCTAAAAATAACAAAGGATTTCCCATGCTATTCCCCTTAATGTTTTTATTTTTTATCAGGATCTGTACAGCGCAACAGCTTTATCAGGATAGTTTGTGATGACAGCGTTTACGCCCAGTTCCCTACAGCGAAGCATGGCTGCTTCCGAATTAACTGTCCATACATTTACGTCAATGTCGTACATGGCACAGTCTTCCATGAAGTCATCATACTGAAGATTGTAAAAGGCCGGGTGCAGTGCATTGACCTGGTTTTCTGCGGCATAGCCCGGCATGTTCAGAGTTCCGTCTGCGTAGAGAAAGCCTGTTTTTGCCTCGGGATCCAGCTCCTTGATCTTCATGATGGAATAGTGGTTGAAGGATGAGTAAATAACTCTGTCCTGCCAGTTCTTTTTTCTGGTGAGCTCAACTATTTTTTTCTCCAGATCAGGGTAAAAAATCTCGCCGGTCTTAAGCTCGATGTTGATGGTAAGCCCGGTGGGATCTAACAGGTCAAAAACTTCCTCCATAGTGGGAATTTTTGTACCTTCAAAAGCATAGTTGTTGTTATTAAAATCAAATGCTTTTAATTCAGCCAGAGTGTAGTCGGTAATTCTTCCGGCGCCGTTACTGGTCCTGTCTATACGTTCATCATGACAGACAACGATCACATCGTCTTTTGTCAATTGAACGTCAAGTTCTACTCCATCAGCACCCATATCAGCTGCCATTTTAAATGCAGGGAGGGTGTTCTCCGGTGCGTATCCGCTGGCTCCTCTGTGAGCCCATACAAGAGGTGTACTCATATTTGTTCTCCTTTATTTTGAAGTCCCCGTGATGAATTTGCCTAAGGGCAGGCGGGCTATATCGCGTGTTATCTCTTTAGTCTTGCGTTATCCTTGTTCCATAATCTGTCGTAGCTCATGCCGGTAACCTTCTCACAGACCTTTATTTCCTCGTCTGTGATTGCTGATGAATCCTCACCCTTTCGCCTTGCAATCTCTTTCTGAACAATTGCAAACTCTTTTCCGGTAAGAGGGAAAAGAACTCCCACAATAATAAGACAGGTGATCAGGATGGCAGGAACAATAATGTAGATGATCGCAATACCGTGCTGGGTAGCAAGGGACTGGCGCTGCCCCTGGTTGGCAAGGATCTCATCGTACCCGACAGCTGAAAGAAGAAAACCAATGATGGCTGCTGAGAGACCTGAGGATATTTTTCTTGCGAAGGTGGCCATACCTGAAACAATTCCGGGCCTGTGGATCGAGGTTATAAGCTCATCTACCTCGGCCATATCAGCCATTATTGCAAAAATGCTTGAAAGGGTAGCGGCATTACCAAATCCAATAAGTGCAGTAAGAAGAAGGATTGGAACGATGCTTGCCCCCTCGTAGGAAAAAGCTAAAAGTCCCAGAGTACCGATAAGTCTTATGGGAGCACCCACAAGAATCGTGAATTTCTTGGAGGTGTGGCTCATGATCGGCGCAAATACCAGCATTCCCGTGAGCTGTGATATGAGAAGAACTGCCATAAGGTAGGTGAAGTAACCGTTACCGTAACCGTTCAGAACGTCGTCTACATAGTAGACAGCCATTCCTGATACGAAATCCATACCGCACTGTCCGAACAGATAAAGTCCAATGAACAATCTGAAGGAATGACTCTGAAATACGCTGGCAGCCTGAGGAAAACTCTCAGAAAGACTGGTAACCACAGGCTCTTTTTGCTTCTCCCAGGTGCCCAGGAAGGTGACCATGGTTGTTACAAGGAAGAGAACGCCGAATAGAACCGCACATTTCAGATAAGCGGTTGTATCCAGATTGTTGCTGATGATGAAGGTTGGTACCAGACCGCAGACCATGGATCCCAACGTGGACCAGATCATACGGACACTTGAAAAACGGGACCTCATGGAATAATCGTCGATCATATCAGGCAGAAGTCCGTTGTATGGAACCATAAGAATGGTGAAGCCGGTGGAAAACAGGCAGTACATCGATAGATAGAAAATATAAATAACTGTCATGGAGCTTGAACTTATGGTAAGCCACATGAGAACAAATGTTATTGATGAGACGATTCCGCCTATGAAAATATAGAATCTTTTGGCGCCAAACCTTGATTTTGTCCTGTCAGTGATATTGCCCATTATTGGGTCTGTGACCGCATCCCACACTTTTCCTACAAGTGGGATGGTCCCGGCAAGCGCTGCAGGCATTCCCAGAGCCTTTGTCAAAAAAACTGTAAAGAAGGTGTTGATTATGACGAAAGCGCCTCCCCCGTAGAATTCCGCCATACCGTACATAATCCTGGATAGATATCCATAGCTGTGTTCTTTTTTCCCCATTATAAATAACCCCCGAAATATCTTTTATATAGATATAATTTTATAAAAAAATTCAACTCAATGCATATAAAAAATATCATCTCAACTTTGTTATTTCTGCACAATTAGCGGAAAACGGTGCATGTTTGGTTGCGGACGTGAGATGAACATATACATTGACACTGGTTCAAGCATTTTGTAAAATAATAACGCATGCTCTTTTATACACGTAAGTACATAATGAGAATGCTGATATGGAGCTGTGCTTATGGCGACAGTTTCCCGGGAGATAATATAATTATAATATGTTGGAGGAACGAGATGTCTAGAAAAGCGACTATTACTCAGAAAGAAATCGTAAATGCAGCATTTAAGATAACCAAGAAAGAAGGCTTTGAGTCAATTACTTCAAGAAAGCTGGCTGCTGCAGCCGGCTGCTCAACACAGCCTATTTTCCGTATATATGAAAATATGGACGGCCTTAAAAAGGATGTTTATGAGAAGGCTGCCGCATATTATGAGGATTATTACAACGACTTCAACAAGACACACGATGTTCCTTTTGTGGATCTTGGTCTTGCATACATCGGCTTTGCTCAGAAATATCCGCACCTCTTCAGACTTCTTTTTATTTCTGAGCAGGGTTCTGACTCTAAGAGCATGTATGACCTGGTAAATGGCGCAAATGAGAATGTGGTAAAAGAGATAAATAAGGCAGCTGCAAAGGGTGCAACCAATTCTCAGCAGCTCTTTATGCAGATGTGGATCTTTATCCATGGAGCAGGATGTATGGCAGTTACAGGGGATTATGACCTTGATGAGGCTTCTTCAGTTGGAATGTTGGAGTCTGCATACAAGGCATTTAGTGTTGGCTGAAAGGCTGAGCTATTTGGGGGGATGTAATGAAATTTGATGATGGCGTTGATGTCATTACCAGAATAAATGAGTGTTATTCAAAGATGAGCAAGGGCAAGAAGTCGATTGCCATGTACATCTGCGATCACTACGAACAGGCTGTTTTTATGACAGCTGCCGAACTTGGCAAAATAGTAGGAATGAGCGAATCTACCGTTGTACGCTTTGCAATGAGCCTTGGCTATGACGGATATCCTGCTTTTCAGAAGGCACTCTCTGTGTGGGTCAGTGATAAGTTTGGCTCCGTTGAAAAAATAGGACGCAAATTTGGTAAAAGCAGTGAAGGAGAGATTCTATCGACCATCCTGCAGTCAGATATGTCCAATATTCAGCATACTATTAACAGTATTGATGTGGCTGCTTTTAAAACAGCAGTTGATATTATTTTAAAAGCAAAGACCGTTTATATTGTGGGACTTCGTTCTTGTGCTCCTCTTGCTGACTTTTTGCACTTCTACCTGAACATTATCAGAGGCAACAATGTTCTGATCAGGACTACCAGTGTCAGCGAAATGTTTGAGCAGATGATAAGAATTAGTGACAGAGATGCTATCATAGGAATCAGTTTTCCGAGATATTCCATGAGAACATTAAAGTGCATGGAGTTTGCTAATGACAGAAACGCCAAGGTTATAACCATAACAGATTCCGTCCATTCCCCAATGAACCTTTACTCATCCTGTAATCTTTTGGCTAAGAGCGAGATGGCATCAATAGTTGATTCATTGGTGGCTCCGCTAAGCGTTATCAATGCACTGGTTGTAGCTCTTTGCATGAAACGTCCTCAGGATGTTAAGGCGGATCTTAAGATGTTGGAGGAGACTTGGAATAATTATCAGGTCTATCTGAATGATGAGATTGATTTTGCCTCAGATGCGCCGATGATAGGTTATCCACTGGCAGGTAAAAACAAGAATGCTGAAGAAAATCAGGATTTATAAGGAATAATATGAGTAAGAAGAAAATAGCAGTTATCGGCTGCGGTGCGGCCGGAATGATGGCGGCGCTGGCTGCTGCGGAGAGCAGCGGAAGCGTCACTATTTTTGAGAAGAATGAGAAGCCCGGGAAAAAAATCTTTATTACAGGTAAAGGCAGATGCAATGTGACAAATGCCTGTGCGGTTGAAGATTTTTTTGGCTATGTAAAGAGAAATCCCAGGTTTTTGTACAGTGCAGTCTATGATTTTGACAATACACAGGTCATGGATTTTTTTGAGAATAATGGCTGCAGGTTAAAGACAGAGCGTGGGGGCAGAGTTTTTCCGGTTTCCGATCATTCTTCTGATATCATAAATACTTTGTATCGTGCTGTTCAGAAGGCGGGAGTGAATGTACAGCTTGGGGTAGAGGTTTTATCTGTTGAGGCTCTTTCCGGAAATGTCAGTGCTATTACCTATAGTAATGCAGATGAACCTATCACCAGAGAGGAATTTGACTGCGTTATAGTCTGCACCGGAGGTGTATCTTATCCTTCCACAGGTTCGACCGGAGATGGATACAGATTTGCCAGAGAACTTGGACACAATGTGATTGACGCCCTGCCATCACTGGTTCCGTTTGAAATAGCAGAGCCATGGGTAAAAGAGCTGCAGGGCTTGTCACTTCGCAACGTGGGACTAAAGCTTTTTCAGGAAAAAACGAATAAAAAGGCTTCGCCTGAAACAAATGACTCTGCCTGCAATGATGGCAAGAAAAATGCCGGCAAGAAGCAAAAGCCTGTATACGATGGCTTCGGTGAGATGCTCTTTACCCATTTTGGTGTAAGCGGGCCACTGGTTCTTACCGCCAGCTGCTCCTATGATAAGGAAAAGAACGGAAGACTTCTGTTGGATCTTAAGCCGGCACTGTCTGAGGAACAACTGGATAAGCGAGTTCTCAGGGATTTTGAAGATGGACTTAATAAACAGTTTAAGAATATTCTGGGAGGTCTTTTCCCAAGTAAGCTGATTCCGGTTATGATAAAGCTTTCGGGCATTGACCCAGAGAAAACTGTAAATGAGATAACCCGTGAGGAGAGGTCTGCTTTTGTTAAGCTCATAAAGAATGTGCCGATGACAATAACCGGCACCAGAAGCTTTAATGAGGCTATTATTACCAGGGGCGGCGTCAGTGTAAAAGAGATAAATCCTTCTACAATGGAGTCTAAACTGGTAAAGGGACTTTATTTTGCCGGAGAAGTTCTTGACCTCGATGCTGAAACCGGAGGTTTTAACCTGCAGATTGCCTGGTCTACCGGACATCTCGCTGGAAAGAGCGCAGCAGAAAACTAAATAGATCTCATCAGGTTAATAATATAGAATCAAAAAAGAAAATGGAGAAACAAAATGAGTAAGAAAATTGCAATAGACGGCCCTGCGGGAGCCGGAAAAAGTACAATAGCCAAGATTGTAGCGAAGGAGCTGGGGTTTATCTATGTGGATACAGGCGCAATGTACCGCGCAATGGCTCTTTATATGATAAACAACGGAATTGATGCAAGCGAAAGTGAGAAGATCAGCGCCACATGCCAGACTGCAGACATTACAATCAGACACGAAAACGGTGCGCAGAGAGTTTTCCTTAACGGAGAGGATGTAACTGAGGCGGTCAGAAGAGAGGAAGTTGGCAAAATGGCTTCCGCAAGCAGTGTAAATGGTGATGTGCGTAAGAAACTTGTGGAACTTCAGCAGAAACTCTCAGCTACAACAGATGTAGTAATGGATGGAAGAGATATTGGAACAGTAGTGCTTCCTGACGCTGATCTTAAGGTGTTCCTTACAGCCAGCTCAAAAATCAGGGCAGAGCGTCGTTTCAAGGAGCTGACAGAAAAGGGCGTCGAATGCGATATCAATGTTATTGAGAAAGATATCATTGACCGTGACTATCAGGACAGCCACAGAGAAATTTCTCCTCTCAAACAGGCGGATGATGCAGTACTTGTGGATTCGTCGGACATGACTATTGAGGAAGTGGCGCAGAAAATCATAAAACTGTATGAGGAAAAATAACGTAATATAATTAGAATTTATATAAATTTAAGAAGAAATAATGAGAAGTGAATAAAAATTCACTTGTGTTTTATACGTATAGGAGAAATAATGGAAGTAGTAGTAGCTGAACATGCTGGTTTTTGTTTTGGAGTTACGAAGGCTGTTGAAACTGTATACGAGCAGATAAATGCAGGCAAGGCCGAGAATATTTATACATACGGTCCTATTATCCATAATGAGACAGTTGTCTCGGACTTGGAGAAAAAGGGCGTAAAGGTGATAAATGGCATAGATGACCTGCAGAGAATTGTATGCAGTCAGGATGGAAACTCTTCAGATCAGAATAAAAATTCTGACAAAACAGAAAAAAGCGAATACAATTCCGCTTCAAGGGCTGTAAAGGGTACAATCGTCATCAGATCTCACGGCGTAACCCGTGATGTTCAGGCAGCTCTTGAGAAAACAGGACTTGAAATAATTGATGCTACCTGCCCATTTGTGAAAAGAATCCACAAAGTGGTTGATACAGAGAGTTCAAATGGAAAAAGGATCATTGTTGTAGGCAGCGCCAATCATCCGGAAGTCGAGGGTATAGTAAGCTATGCAAACGGACCGGTTTACGTAATTGAGAGCCCTGAAGAAGCCCTAAAATTCAGCGAAGACAAGGCTCTGGAGTACACATTGGTGTCCCAGACTACATTTAACAAGAAGAAATTTCAAGAAACCGTTGAAATCTTCAAAAATAACAGTTACAATATTAATGTTGTGAACACTATATGTAATGCCACTGACGAACGCCAGACAGAGGCTGAAAAAATAGCAGCCAGCGCTGATGTTATGATAGTCATTGGCGGCGCAAGCAGTTCCAATTCCAGGAAACTCTATGAGATTTGTGCCAAAGAGTGTGACAATACATATTTTATTCAGACATTGGATGATTTACATTTAGATTTACACGACCATGTAAAAATAGTGGGAATCACCGCCGGGGCATCGACCCCAAAGAACATTATCGAGGAGGTTCAGAATTATGTCAGAACAAACTTTTGAACAGATGCTTAACGAATCGTTCAAAACAATTCACACAGGGGAGGTTGTTGAGGGAACGGTTATCGATGTTAAGCCTGACGAGATAATCCTTAACATCGGATACAAGTCCGATGGTGTTCTCACTAAGAGCGAATACAGCAATGATAACAGCATTGACCTCACAACAGCCGTTAAAGTTGGCGACACAATGGATGTCAAGGTTCTTAAGACCAATGACGCAGACGGACAGGTTATTCTTTCATACAAGAGACTTGCTATTGACAGAGGCAACAAGAGAATTGAGGAAGCCTTCAACAATAAAGAGGTTCTTACAGCTAAGGTTGTACAGGTTCTCGAGGGCGGACTTACAGTTGTAGTTGATGAAGTTAGAATCTTCATTCCTGCAAGCCTTGTTTCTGATAGCTATGAGAAGGATCTTTCCAAGTATCAGGATCAGGAGATCCAGTTCGTTGTAACTGAGTACAATCCTAAGAGAAGAAGATATATCGGCAACAGAAAGATGCTCGTTTCTGCTGAGAAGGCAGAGCAGGCTAAGAAGCTTTTTGATTCTATCAAGGCTGGCGATGTTGTAGACGGAACAGTTAAGAATGTTACAGATTTTGGTGCATTCATCGATCTTGGCGGTGCAGACGGACTTCTTCACATCTCAGAGATGAGCTGGGGGCGTGTAGAGAGCCCTAAGAAGGTCTTCAAGATTGGCGATACTGTTAAGGTTCTTGTTAAGTCTATCGACGGCAGCAAGATTGCTCTTTCAAGAAAATTCGACGATGAGAATCCTTGGAAGGACGCTACTGAGAAGTACGCTGTTGGCAACATTGTTAAGGGTAAAGTTGCCAGAATGACAGACTTTGGTGCTTTTGTAGAGCTTGAGCCTGGTATTGATGCACTTCTTCATGTTTCACAGATTGCTAAAGAGCATGTTGAGAAGCCTGCTGATGTACTTAAGGTAGGTCAGGAAGTAGAAGCTAAGATCGTTGATTTCAATGAGAGCGATAAGAAGATTTCTCTTTCAATCAAAGCAATGTTTGCTCCTGAGAAGGAGGAGGTTCCTGCAGAGGAAGGCGATGTAGTATCAGTTGATATCGACAAGGTTATCGCAGAGCAGGAAGAGAACTAATTATTTGAGTTTATACTTGAAGTTTGGGTGGCTATCGATTTATCTCGATAGCCACTTTTAGTATGCAAGCTAAAGTTTGTGCGCACTCACGCGATGGGAAAATGGTGCATAAATGCAACCGCGCTTGGCGCGAGAAAGTCGCGAGCAACATGTTTTCTTGTTTAATAGAAAATCCCGAAGGATCAGCTTCTGACCCTTCGGGATTGTTTTTTGATTTTACAAGATATAAATACATTGGGATATTTATGCTTTTGGTTTCTCGTAATAGAAGGAGTTTTTACGAACAAATCCGATATCCTTATAGTTTACGATCTGCTCAGTACTTCCGATGAAGAGTATTCCACCGGGCATAAGGTTTGCATAATACTTTCTGAAAATATCGTCCTTAGCTTCCTCAGTGAAGTAGATAAGAACGTTACGGCATACGATAAGGTGACAATCCTTCGGATATGGATCCCGGAGAAGGTCGGCCTGCTTGAAGGTTACCCTGGATGTGATCTCACT
The DNA here is from genome assembly GCA_017413105.1 of Butyrivibrio sp. Taxonomy (GTDB): domain Bacteria; phylum Bacillota; class Clostridia; order Lachnospirales; family Lachnospiraceae; genus Butyrivibrio. The sequence continues at coordinate 15,202 of JAFPVA010000175.1, forward strand.
GGATACCTTCATTTTTCCGTCAGGAGTTTCAGTAAAGTATTTTTTCTTAAACTCGTCAGGAACGTTTGCAACTTCTTTTTTATCATAGATAGCAGCCTTAGCCTTTGCCAGAACAACTGCGTCGAGATCTGTGGCATACACATTGATCTGATTTAATGGAATGTGTTTTGAGAGCATCATAACGATAGTATAAGGCTCATCACCTGTTGAGCAGGCTGCACTCCAGATCTTTAAGTTCTTACCAAACTTGTTCATGAGCTCAGGAACCATCTCTTTATCCATAAGGTTCCATTGATCCATGTTTCTGAAGAACTCGGAAACGTTGATGGTGAGATAAGTTACAAAGGAATCAAGAGCTTCTCTGTCTTTTTTGATCAGGGCAAGAAATCCATCATAGCCCTTGACTTCATACTTACCAATAAGAGTGTCTATTCTTCTCTTCATCTGCTTTTCTTTGTAAGCATTCAGGTCAATCTTAGTAAGATCATAAACGCCTTTTTTAAACCACTCGTAATCATATTCCATGATTGAATCTTCCTCCTGTCAACAGAATAGTTTTAGCACACTTCTATTCTATATTAGCAAAAATTATATGTAAAATTAAATAATTATAAACCATAAGACGTCAATAAAAACTCGAGATAATTCAATTGAGAAGTGCTTGTTTGGTTGGTATAATTAGATGAGTTAGGGGATTTATATTTTTCATTTTTATTTTCGGCAAATATGAATGAAAGTGAGTGGGGAATATGATAAAGACCAGTGAAGAATTTCTACTTTCTGACAGCATTTATGCGGATTCTCTTCCAGAACTCCTTGGTTGCAACAAGGAAGAAATCTTGTTTCTTGATATCGAAACAACGGGGTTATCTCCCAAAAATTCAGATTTATATTTGATTGGAGTTGCATATTATCAGAAGCGAACCTGGCATGTATGCCAGTATTTTGCTGAGAGTATAGAGCATGAGGCAGAAATTCTAAAGAATTTTGCCGGCCTTGCCAAGAGCTTTAAATATGCAATTCACTATAACGGTGATAAATTTGATATTCCGTTTCTTGAGGCCAAGTATGAGAAGTATGAGATGGAGAGCCCATTTAGAGGACTCAGATCCTATGACCTGTACAAAGTTATTTCTCCATACAAAGAACAACTGGGGCTTCCGGACTGCAAGCAAAAGACTGTCGAGCTGTATCTTGGCATCAATAGAGAAGACAAGTATGATGGCGGCAAACTAATCAAGGTCTATAAAGACTATGTGGTCAGCAAGAGCCCTGATTTGCTAAAACTGCTTCTTTTACATAATCTTGAAGATGTTAAAGGAATGTTTGGACTACTTCCGATGTTGCAGTATCAGACTTTTTTCAACCGCTTCAGAAATCTTCCAAAGGTTTCTATCAGAACCGATGAGGAACTTGTGGATGCAGACTATGACTATGAGCTTCCGCTTAGGGCTAAAAAAGTTCAAGCAAATTATTACGAGGATTTCAACGGGCAGAAAAAAACCGAAGTGTATATGAAGCTTGTGCTTCCTGTGACGCTGCCATCTTCGCTATCAGGTAATCTTGATAACTGCTATTTCAAGATTGTTGGAAATGAAGCAACTTTGCGCGTTCCTTTGTATGAGACTGAGCTTAAGTATTACTATTCCAATTATAAGGACTATTACTATCTTCCACATGAGGACATGGCCATTCACAAATCCATAGCTTCCTTTGTTGACAAAGCCTACCGTGAAAAAGCAACTCCGGAGAACTGCTATACGAAAAAAGAAGGCCAGTACCTGCTTGAGTGGGATCTGGTTTTTGCACCATTCTTTAAGGAGGACTATGAGGATAAAAGGTTTTTCTTTGACTTGAATGAGAACATGAAGAAGAGCCGTTTTGCCATGAGTCTGTATGCCTGTCATGTGATTGCGCATGTGTTGGAACTCTGAATATGTGAAGAAACTAGTCTATAGAGTGGGAAGCAATTTCTATACATTCTTGGATATAAAATCCAAGAATGTATCAACCAAGCCATTTGAAGGCGACTAACGTCGCAGGGCTTGGTTGACTCTTGAATCATGTTCTCACGAAACCCGCAGCAAGTGCGGATTTCTGTAATTTTATCCA
>JAFPVA010000176.1 GCA_017413105.1 Butyrivibrio sp.
ATGACCCGTCCCCTCGTTTCACCTCGTTCCACCTCGTTCCCCCCAATAAAATTCAGCACCCGAGTTTCTTCTCCAGGAACTCAAGCAGCTCTTCCTTAGGTGTGGATTTCAGGATATATCCGTCGGGCTTAAGGGACATTACTCTCGTCACGCTCTCTCTCGAGCCAACGCCTGTCAGGAACACAACAGGGATAGCTGAGGTTGCGGAATCGGAGCGGAGCATCTGAAACACCTGCGGGCCGTCAACGATGGGCATTTCATAGTCAAGAAGAATAAGGTCAACGCCCTCTTTTTTGGGAAGCTTTACAAGAAATGATATTGCCTGCATCCCGGCAGTTACGATATCAACTTTATAAAAATCCTTTATCCATTCCCGGACCATCCTGGCGTAGGAAGGGTCATCATCAACGATAAGTATCCTGGGCTTTTCACCATGAACCTTTACCTGAGTCATGGTCTTCTCCATGGCTGCGAAAAGATCATCCTCATTTATAGGCCTGTAGACCCAGATGTACTTACTGGTACCTGCGTAAACCTTTCCAAGGTCTTCCCAGAGCTGCCTCTCTCCTACGAAAATCATTTTTTTATCTTTATTATCCAGGATTTCTCCGATATGGACCAAAGCCTTAAGCTCTTTTGCATCCTCATCAAGCCTTTGGGGAAGGTTAAAGATAACAAGGTCCGTGTCATCCAGGACAAGCTCAAGCTGCGTAAATTCGCCAACTATGGTCTCCACCATATTGCCCATTTCCACCAGCTTTTTTTCAAGTCCCCTGGCAACTACGCTTGGCTGAAACATAAGTAATAAGTTCTAAGATTTTTAGGTTCCATATTCAGTCAGCTCCCTTTTTAATAGCCCTCCGGGCTTCCTTCTGGATATCCGGGTTATAAGACACAATCGCCTCGACGTCTCGTCCCTTTACCTTTCGCTCCACATAGTTAAGTGTAACCTTTACTGATATCGGAGTCAGCGCCACTACTCCAATCAGGTTTGGTATCATCATAAGTCCGTTAAAAGTATCTGATATATCCCAGGCCAGATTTGACTCCATTACAGCGCCGAACATGATAAGCATTACAAAGATCATGCGGTATACCTTGGCCGCTGTGACTCCGAAGAGATATTCCGTAACCTTGCCTCCGTAATAAGACCAGCCTAGTACCGTTGTGAAGGCAAACAGCGTTATTGCACATACCACAAACCATTCTCCGATTTTTCCAAAGTGATTACCAAAAGCCCAGGCAACTAAAGTTGCATCATTCACACCCTCTTTTACCAGGCCTGTAGTAAGATCGATGGCTCCTGAATTAAGTACCACGAGAGCCGTCATTGTACATATAACCATTGTGTCCAAAAAGACCTCTGCGATCCCCCACATTCCCTGCTGAACAGGCTCTCTTACACAGCTCGTACTGTGAACGATAACGGAGGAACCAAGGCCCGCCTCATTGGAAAAAACGCCTCTTTTACAGCCGTTCTTTATGGTGTTTAAGGCTACCTGCACCGATACACCGGCAACGCCGCCCTTTAAAGCGACAGGCCCTAATGCACAGCGGAATATCGAAGCAAAAACCTGCGGAATTCCTTTTATGTTCATAAGTATTGCCAAAAGACATCCTGCCACATAGATTGCCGACATCCAGGGGATCAGTTTTTCCGAAAAAGCGGATACTCTTCTGAAACCTCCAAGGATGATCATAGCTGCAGCCGCCATAAGCACAAGGCCGATTCCAAAGTTGATATTACCAATATCCCTGTAAAATCCGAAATCTTTTCCGGATAAAAAAGTGGTCTGAACATTTATGGTGATCTTGTTAATCTGTGCCATGTTGCCGATTCCAAAGGAAGCCAGCACCGTAAAACTGCAGAAAAGAATTGCCAGGGCTCTTCCAAATCTGTGGCAGTGCTTTATGGATCCGATTCCATCCTGCAGGTAATACATGGGTCCTCCGGACCAGGCACCTTCTGAGTTTCGGCGTCTGTAATAGATTCCCAGGAGATTTTCGCAGTACTTTACCATCATTCCCAAAAAAGCCGCGATCCACATCCAGAATACTGCTCCAGGGCCTCCAAGGCATATGGCAGTAGAAACACCTGCAATATTTCCTGTTCCAATTGTAGCACATAAAGCAGTGAAAAAAGTCCTTCTCTGGGAAAGCGCTCCTGCATCGTTTATGATCCTGCCCTTGCCATTAATGATCCCAAAGGTGTGCTTCATCCAGAAAACCACATGGGTCAGCTGGAAAAATCTTGAGACCAGCGAACAGATGATACCTGCCCCAAGAAGAAGTGACAGCCCGAAGGTTCCCCAGGCAAAGCCATTCACTGCATCATTTATCCGTATAACAGTTTCCATATATTATGCCCCGTTTACTGCCCGCCAAGCAGCGTTACTATGCCATCGTAGTCGAAATTGTCAGCCTTACTCTTTAGTTCTTTAAACTTCTCTTTATCACTTTCAGGGATTGCATACCCTTCAACTTCCGCAAAAACTTCCTCTATGGCGTCACAATCCATAGCCTTTGCGGCATCAAGAAGTCCCTCGTAAACGCTCTCCAATAGGAATTCATCCGCTACAGGCCTGTCATCGTCTTTATCTTCATCGTCTGTACTTTCACCGTAGATTGCGCCAAGCTTATCCTTATACTTTTTGTATTCCTCCATAAAGGCTGCATGATTTTCCTTGATATAATCGATGTTTTCTTCCTTACCGGCATTCTCAAGGAGCTGGGCTTTTTCCGCAGTCTGCATCGCACCAATGAGTTTTGAGGAACTCTTTAGGGCATGGACCTTTATGGTATAGTTCTTCCAGTCTCCGGATGAATAAAAGCCTTCAATCTCTTTAGCCTTATCATCGATGGAATCGTAAAAGATCTTCAGAACTGTCTTAAAGGCATCCTCAGAGCCGCTGTTCTTAATTGCGACACTACCGTCAATTCCTTCGATGCTATCATACCAGTTGCCGGGCTCTGCTGCACTCTCAGATTTTTCTGACGACGTTGTCAGTTCTTCTTCGTTTGCATCTTCAACGGGCAAAGGCTCATCCGCTGATGCTCCGACTTTTTTTCCGGAATCAATTGCGGCAGACTTCTCATCATACTCGATAGTGTCTTCCTGCACATCATCTTTTACCACGCTATTGTCCTCAAATTCGAAGTTTATATTTTCCAGTAATGAGGATATGTTGTAGGACTTATTGGATTTTACAAAGTAAAGAATACCAAAGGCTCCCGGTCCGCAGTTTGATGAAATAGCTGCAGAAGCCTGCTTGAACACCACGTTCTCAAAGTAGGCAATCTTGCTTATTTCCTCTTTTATCCACAAAAGAGTATCAATCGGAATATCGATGAAGGTGATAAATACCACTTCCGGATCCGGTATCACATCCACAGGAAAGGCCTTTGCTATGTACCTTCTATAAACACGTTTCCTGCTGCCTATCCAGGCTCCTTCAATACCTGATTTGTTATTTTTGATCTTAATAGACGGGTGCAGATTAAGCCCCCTTGCAATGCGGTCTATCTCATTGCTGATAAGTCCTTTTTTAGCCATGTATTCAGTAGTATCAATAACAAAACTGCAGTTTAGCCTGCGTTTTACCACCTCAAGCTCGGCTACTATCTCTTCCACTGAACTGTTCATCTGGGCCAGTTTGTATGCTATGAGGACCATGATGCCGGTGGCGGATGAGATACATTCGGAATTAATGACTGTTACATTTTCAAATGATTTTGCCGCTTCACAGGCCATTTTGTAATCTTCGCTCATGGAAGAAGTGATGGCGATATGAATAAGATGGTGTGCCTTCTTTAGCTCTTTTGAAAAGAACTCCATATAAACCGACTCATCCGGCGGAACGGACACTGCCTCTTTTCCAAGGGACAGATACCTTACGAGCTCATCGGAGCCCATCTGTACGCCATCCTTGAATACGCCTTCCTCCGTCTTTACAAGGAACGGCAGGATAGGGATATGCAGTTTTTTGATAAGAGAATCCGGAAGGTCGCAGGTACTGGTGGAAGTGATGATAATAGGTGCTTTTCCGGAATAACCGGTGGCAGTATTGATGTCCTCTCTCAAGGTCATCATCTTGTTTGAGTTGACAATAAGCTTGTCCGCCGGAATATAGCTCATGAGAGTGCTTTCCAGTGTTTCTCCGGAGACAGGCTTTACCAGATAGCCATCAAAACCAGACCTGCTGTACAGGTCCTTGTTCTCACTTCCGGCATTGGCAGTAAGTACAACAACAGGCGTAGTGCGGTTGAGTCCGCCATCCTGGTTTCTTATGTTTTCAAGACACTCTATACCGTCCATTTCAGGCATGAGATGGTCCATAAGAATTACGTCGTAGCGATTCATTAAAGATAGGATGAGGGCGTCTTTTCCGTTCAGAGCCTTATCTATCGTAATTTCTGTGTCCGCAAGGAGCTTACTCTCGACCTCAAGATTCATCTCGTTGTCATCCACAATGAGAATCTGAGCATCAGGAGCCCTGAAACTGCACTCGTAGGCATTTTTCTTTGAATCGTCCTGATTGTGGATATTGAGTTCGCCGATGCGGTCAGGGGAAGAAACCCCCTGCCTCAAAACAACGTTAAAGACAGAGCCCTCTCCGTAAACACTGTTGACTGTGATGGTGCCGCCCATAAGGTCTACCAGCTGTTTTACGATGTTGAGTCCAAGGCCTGTACCTTCGATGTGCCTGTTTTTCTCCTCATCCACACGCTTGAAGGCGTCAAAAAGATATGGCAGAGATTCCTTTTTGATTCCCATTCCGGTATCGGAGACGGAAATTGAAAGCTCCACTGTCTTTGTATTTGAATTATTACCCTCTACATGGAGCTCTACAGAGCCCTCCTGGGTATATTTAACAGCGTTGTTTAAAAGATTTATGATTATCTGCTTTATGCGGACTTCGTCGCCATAAAGGATTGCCGGAACATTCGGGTCTATGGAGACCCCCAGTTTAAGGCCTTTTTCATTTGCCCGGAGCCATACCATGTTTACAATCTCCGAAAGCATGTCACCTATCCTGTAATCCACAGGCACAATGTCCATACTTCCTGCTTCCATCTTTGAAAAATCCAGAATATCGTTGATAAGGGCAAGGAGCATTTTTCCTGACCCCTGAATTCCCGAGGCGTCACGAAGAATCTCAGCAGAGGCGTTCTGATCCCTAAGTATCAGCTCATTAAGACCAAGAATCGAATTTATCGGAGTCCTAATCTCATGGCTCATACTGGAAAAGAACCTGTTCTGGGCTCTTGTGAGCTCTTCTGCCGTATCAGCAGCCTTTTTTGCCCTCTCATTCTCAGCCTTAAAGAACTGGGTCTGAAGCCAGGTCATAACAAAGCACACAATTCCTACCAGAATAATGGAAAGGAAGGTGTCCACATAAAACATTTTTCTGGAGTGTCCGTTTACAAAATCCGGATAGTAATATTCAAAAACAAAGAAAGCGACAGCCTCCACTGAGATGAATCCAAAGATGACCCTGCGCCATCTTCCGCTAAGGATAAGTCCTGCGTAAGTAAAGGAAAAGATTATCCACAGAACGCCACCGCCCTCTGCTCCGCCTCCAAAGAAGAAAAGACAGGGCAGGATAACAAATACCAATGCAATAACCGTAATCTTTGCGGACAATTGCAGTTTGTCTTTTTTTAGTCCGTAAACATCAAGGATAGGTACAAAAATAAGGGTTGCTGTAAGGACCCAAACCTCCCTGTGATCCTCATTACAAAAAACATCTCCCATAAGGGCAATAAACACAGTAATCTCGGAAATGAGAGAAAGACCAAGAAAGAGTCTGTCAGAGATATTTCTCTTGGGATCTTTTATGGCTTCATAAATTGATTTTACGATTGCTATCAGCTTCATGATCTGTCACCTCCCTTGTATGATACAAATCCGGGAAGTTCCCTGAGCATTACTCTTTCAAAATCCGCAATATTGATAGGCTTTGCGATAAAGCCATCAAAGCCTTCTTTCATGAACATTTCCCTTGCGCCGGAAACAGCATTGGCTGTAAGGGCAATGAACTTGGTATTCTTTTTATGATCCTCCGCTACGGTTCTTATTATCTTCATGGCTTCAACGCCGTCCATTTCAGGCATCATGTGGTCCATGAATACCACATCATAATTGTTTTCGCGATATTTAGCTATCGCATCTCTTCCGCCATCTGCGGTGTCGATGATCATCTCATACTCCCTGAAAAGACCTGTAGCCACCACAAGATTCATAGGCTCATCATCTACAACAAGTGCCCTGACATTCTTAAAGTAAGGCTTTGTAGCATTTCCGACATTAGTGAGGTCACCTACCCCCTGTCCTTCATTGATAATCTTGATAACAGGATAGCCATAAAGAGGCTTTGGCATCACAATTACACCGCTTCCTGCAGTTGGCTTAAAGCCTGCGGAGGCAGATACAGCCACAATTATTTTTTCTTTGCACAGCTCATCAAAGTACGAAGGATTTTCTTCGTATTCCTCCTGCCCCATGAAAACAACCGAAATATCCAGTTTTTCCCTGAGCTTCTCTATCTCTTTTATACTCTGTGCAGGATAAAGAGGCACGCGAATGCCTGTGGCAAGATTTGTAGCCATGGTCCTGTAGAAATCCCTGACCTTCGGAAGCTTGTATTTATCATCACGTACGTGGAAAAGGATATCTCCTGAAAAATCCTTCGTAAGTGCAAGGCACGGTGTCTTGTCCGTAACCTTCTGCGGGATAGTAACGCGCACTGTTGTACCCACGTTCTTTTCGCTCTCTATCTTTACAAAGCCGCCCATTCTGTGCGCAAAACCGTATACTATGTAAAGCCCCAGACCAATCCCGCCGGAACTTCGATTTCTCTTTTTGTTGACCTGGAACAAACCTTCGGATAAAGCTGCCACGGACTTGGAGTCCATGCCGATTCCGGTGTCGGTCATCTCGATGCAGAGATTTACGCCATAGTCTTCATTTTCGGCGAACATCTTTACATAGATTCCGCCTCTTTTTGTGAATTTAAAAGCATTCTCAAGAAGGTGCCTGAATATCTTGTGGAGCTTTTTTACGTCTCCACGCATTTTGCTTGGAACCTTTGGATCTATGTCCACAATGAGTTCAAGCTTTTTATCATTTTCCAGTAGTCTGAAGCTTGTTACCACGTCATTTATCAGGGAAGTGCTGATGTAGTCATCTTCCTCAAGGATGATCTTATCTCTTTTGCACTCTGTATAATCCTGGATATCCTCAATCTGGTAGGCAAGCCTTATACCGGCATTCTTTATGGAAAAAGCCTCTTCGCCCGCACCCTTTTTTATCAGCATCTCAGACATACCGTTTACAACATTTACCGGGGTACGAAGTTCGTGGGAAATATTGGTGAGAAAGTCTTCCATGTCTGCTTCAACAGCCTCGATACGTCTATCCTTTTCGACGTCGGAATCATTTCTTTCATTTCTGTCATTTATTGATTTGGTGCAGACAAAATAGATCAGACAGACAATAAAGACGTGAAGAATGATCCTTGAAACATTTATCACATCAAAGTCTACATAATCCTCTTTTAGAGCCATTCTAATCTGAATGCCTATGATTGCAAAATATTCCAGCATGAATATGTTTATCATGTAGATATCATCAAAAAAGGAATAGGTTACGATAACCATCAAAAATACGATCGATACATCAAAAAAGCTGGTGTAGTGGACACCATGAAAGAACGTGACAAAGAGCGCAAAAAGAAAATAGAAAATCTTACGGATCTTATACTCCGGATTTCGCGCCACATGCACAACCCATATCATGATGGTTCCCGCGATTATTATTGGCGGAACCCAGAATTCCCACCCCGCCAGAAGACTTTTGATGGACAGTCCTATACATGCAATGGATACAAGAAATAAAATGAATCTTTCGTTAAGCGTCTGCTTCATATTTTGTCCTCATGGGATTGCGAGTGGTGGAACGAGGGGACGGTTCCTCCGTTTCATGGAACGAGGGGACGGTTCTTCCGTTTCATCATCTGTGTATTCCAGCGGGTTCTCCCCGTCAAAAAGGTCAAAAACGCTAAGACCATCCATTCCAAGCTCTGGACCGCTGTAAGCCACCGCCTCGTCTTACCTGGAGCTAAGCTCTCTCCTGATCTTCAAGCTGCAGGGTCTTGCTTCCCAGAATCTGGTCCAGCGCAGAGATATCCTGCTCTACCGCCTGCTGATTGTATAGCTGCTCGTTCTGCCTGCGAAGCTGGCTTGCCTCATGGGTTGAACCCACGCGTATCTCTTTGTTTAGCTGCTCCTGCTTTTTTTGAAAAAGATTGTCATGCCCCAGCATAATACAGCCCTCCTGAGTTTGTTTCCTGCAATTATTTCAAGGCATAACTGTTTCTATTATGATAATTTATTGCACAATAAAGCGATTGTATAATAATTTTATCACGTAAGATTTCTTATGATATTAAATGTTTATAAAATGTAAATTGAAGCCGAAAAGTGATTTTATTCAACAAGAAAGAATGTCGCTCGCGACATTCTCGCGCCGAGCGCGGTTGCATTTATGCAACATTTACCTATCGCGCGATGTGCAGATCACTTGGCGAGGTTTTTTCGAGCCTAGTGAAATGTCATACACAGTAGTGCGCATCCATAGCGGAGCGTTTTTTATGATATAGGAATTTCGGAGAAATTTCCTATATCATAAAAAAAGCCCTGGAATCCAGAGCTCTTCTTGTTTAAAAATCAGTCTTTAAAATCTTTTAGTGCCTTCGTCATTTCGTCGGCTTCACTCTTTGAGAGAAGATAGGAAATAACAGCAGCAATCAGATACACACCTGCAACACTTAAGACAACGCCTGCGCAGCCTGATAAGGTAAGTTCAAACCAGTCAAAAAGCGTGCCGAGGGTCATTATGATGATGCACAGAACAAGGTAGTGTGCCACCTGTATCAGGACTCTTATCAGCATGCTGAGCGGCTTTTTAGGATTTATTGAGAAAAAAGCTGTAGTAACAAGTGACGTTAATAGACTTGCGCAGAATATCTGCGGAATGATCTCAACCCAGATGGTGTCATACTTAAAGATGTTGATCCAGACAATAAGCATGATGCCTGTATTTATGATAATAAACCATTTTAAAAATTCTGAAATAAATGCTTTCATTTTATGTCCACCCTTTTCGTCTTATTTGCCAATGCCAAGTTTTTTCTTGAGTTCCGGGACATAACCCCTTGAAATGATTATGTCTTCGCCGTTTTTTAAGCTGGCTATAAATCTCCCGTTAAATTCAGGACTCAGATGATCAATAGCTTTGATGTTTACTATGGCATTTTTTGATATCCGCAGAAAAGCAGAGCCGGAAAGAAGCTCTTCAATCTCGAAGAGCTTTTTCTTTGTATCAAAGCAGTTGCCTTTCGTATAGGCAAAGACGTGGTCGTCAGCGGCATCAAAGTAGAGAATGTCTTTTGTGGAGACCATCTGGATGCTCTCGTCTGCATACACTGCCATGTTTTCCTTGCTGACGCCATCCTTCAGGCGGCGGACCACCTTCAGGACTTCGTCGTTTAATTCAGCCATCTTTATTATGATTTCATCTTCTTCACCGGGTAACGGTGTCTCAATAGTTATCTTCATTATCTGTCTTTCTTTTTGTCAAGTGATAAGCACAATGTGGAAATTATGATGAATGCTACGCCTACAGCTATTAGTATACCTGCTTTGCCAAGGTCAGACAATTGGTTATCGTAAAGCGTAAGCTCCATTCCCATCGCTTTGTCGACTTCTGTGCGGAGGATTTCCGGTGTACCATCAAAAAAGCTGTTCTCAAGGGGCTTTAGTATGATCTTTCTGAAAAGAGATGTGCCATAAATGAAGGGGAAGCACTTAACTACCTTCTGCATTGTCTCACTCATTGAGCCCAGTGGAAAATAGATTCCGCCAAGGAAACCGGAAAGAGTACCAAGGATGATGCCGATACCGCTCCATGCGCTCTGGCTCTTTATCACGGTTGCAAAAAGAAACATGATTGATGAATATACAAAGGTATTGAGCATGATAAGGAGCAGAAGTTCAAGGTTTGTGCTGAGGGGAAGAATAGATACTCCGTTTAAATAGCCGATGAACTCTGTAACAATCAGCGTACCGATGCTCATGATCACACCTGCTGCCCATGCGGCAGATATGTATGAAAGCACGAATACAGGTCTTTTTACCGGCATTACAAACAGTGAATTCAGGCGGTTTCCTGTCCTGTCCTTTATCATATTTGAGTAAAAAGCATGAGTGACAGTTGAGGCATTAATTGTCATGATTCCTGCGCAGGTCCATAGGAAAACAAAGTTTTTAATGCTTGCAGCGTCTTCCTCCCCGCCTCTTCCGGGCACGAGCTTAATAGCATCCAAAAGATCCTTATTATTTATGTCTCCTAAGAAAAATACCATAAGTACAATGATGATCAGCATTGAAAGCAGTGAGAAAAAAACTGCTGAATAGTCCCTGAAATATAAGCCAAGATTTCTTTTGTTAATTGCCATGAAACTTCTCATTACATTGCCCTCCCTAATTCGGCTGTTACATTTAAAAATACGTCGTCCATCTTCCCCTGGATAATCTCAAAACCGTTTATAATGCCCTTTAGTTTTCCTGCTGTTTCTGCAGCGGCAAAAGGATTTTTAGTATCAATACGTCCACCGTAGGAAGTGTTTACAAGAATCTCTTTTCCGATAACATCCACAACCTGATTCCGTCTGCTCTCGTCAAAGTACAGCTTCAGACTGTCTTTTGCGAATTTCTCTTTTAACTCATAAGGAGTTCCTTCAGCAAGCTTCTGCCCTTTACTGATGATGATGATCTTGTCCGCTGCCTGAGCCTCTTCCATGTAGTGAGTTGTGAGGAAAACAGTCATTTCGGTGTTGGCTCTCAGCTCTTCAACTGCATTCCAGACATCAAGCCTTGTTGCGGGGTCAAGTCCTGTTGTGGGCTCATCCAGAAAAAGAATCTTCGGCGAATGCATCAGTGCAAAGGCTATCTCGCAGCGTCTCTTTTGACCGCCGGAAAGTACTCTGTAGCGCTTGTCCATGATGTCCGAAAGCTTCAGGATATCCGAAAGGTCTGCCAGGCGGCTGTTGATGGTCCTGTTATTCAGGCCAAGCATCTTTGACCTTGTGACGATGTTTTCTTTTACCGTGAACAGATCGTCCAGGACATTGGACTGATACACCACTCCGATGGATTTGCGGATTTCCATATCCTCTTTTCCAAGCTTATATCCGCAAAGATACGCTTCGCCAGAATCCGGCGTAAGTATCGTTGAGAGCATGTTCACTGTGGTTGATTTACCAGCTCCGTTTACGCCCAAAAATCCGACGAAGTCACCCTGCTTTATTTCAAATCCCAGATTATCGACTGCGTAGAATTTACCATATCTTTTTGTGAGATCTTTAAGTTCTATTGAATTCATTTCTTCGCATTTCCTTTCCTTTTGTTTTCTGATAGTTGGATGATATCCCAGAAAACATGTAGGGGAAATGGATTATGCGGTAAGTTGTAATTATTGGAGGGTAAGTTGCATTTTTTCCATAGAAAAGAAATAGACGCCCGGATTCCCGGGTGGGCAGAATGTAATATTATAGTGGACATAGTTTCATGAATGTAGCTTCATGAAACTATGTCCGCTGTTTTGCAGCCTGTTACAGCTATCAGGTCTGAAGGTCTTAGTTCTATCTGAAAGCCCACTTTTCCTGCACTTACGTAGATGTGATCGTAGCTCTCTGCAGTTTCATGTATGAAAGTCTGAAACTGCTTTTTCATGCCGATTGGCGAGCAGCCCCCATGAACGTATCCTGTAAGCGGAAGCAGCTCTTTCTGCTTTATCATGCTTACAGCTTTTTCTCCGGAAGCTTTTGCAGCCTTCTTGAGGTCAAGTTCTTCCTTTACCGGAATGACGAATACATAATAAGCCCCTGATTTTCCCTGGGTTACAAGGGTCTTGAAAACAACATCCGGATTCTCCCCCAATAAGGCAGCTATCTCCTCTCCCGTCATTGTCGCATCGGGCTTATATGCATGGCTCGCATATTCTATCTTTTTTCCATCAAGTACACGCATTACATTGGTCTTTTCTTCTTTTTTCATGGTATCTCCTCTAATTGTGAAACGGGGTGGAACGAGGGGACGGTTCTTGCGTTCCATGGTGAAACGGGGAGACGGTTCTCTCGAGTGGAACGAGGGGACGGTTCTCTCGTTCCATGGAACGCAAGAACCGTCCCCTCGTTTCATCCTCGTCTCACCAATAAATTAGTTATATTCATCAAGAAAATGATGTTTTTTGCCATCTGCGGTTTTATAGCAGATTACAGTGTTCAGGCTGACATTTTCTACACTTTTGAAAATATTGGCCTCGATATAGGGGCTCTTTTCCCTGAGCTCTGCAATCAGAGATTTGATTTCGGCGCGTTTGCTTCCCTTGTCTGTGCCGCCGCAGCTGGCACAGCTCTCGGTGAGTCTGCAAGCGCAATTTATAAATTTCAGTTCGTTATAATTCATCCACTTTTTGATATCTTCTTCACGAATAAGGTAAAGTGGACGTATAAGCTCCATGCCTTCAAAATTCGTGCTGTGAAGCTTGGGCATCATGGTCTGTATCTGGCCGCCGTAGAGCATTCCCATTAAAATTGTTTCAATTACGTCATCATAGTGGTGACCCAAAGCGATTTTGTTGCAGCCCAGCTCTTTTGCCTTGCTGTAGAGCGCTCCACGCCTCATTCTTGCACAGAGATAACAGGGCGAACCGCCGGCAGCATCGACAATGTCAAAAATGTCTGAGTCAAAAACGGTAATCGGAATCTGCATAATCCTGGCATTATTAAGGATAGTTTCGTAGTTGATCCTGTTGTAACCCGGATTCATGACCATATAGACAACTTCAAAGTTCTTTGTGCCGTGCCTTTCAAGCTCTTGGAAAAGCTTTGCCATAAGCATGGAATCCTTGCCACCGGAAATACATACGGCTATTTTGTCACCTTCTTTTATCAGCTCGTAGACGTTGATGGCCTTGGTAAACTGGCTCCAAAGCTCGCGCCTGAATTTCTTGATTATACTGCGCTCAATCTCTTTGCATCTGGAGTCTGCTTTTGTCTCATCGGTCAGTTCATTTTCAATAATATATCTGTAGTAACTGTAGATTCCGCCTTCAATGCTGTAAATCTCATAGCCCTTTGGCGCATATTCCTCACATAATTCAAGAGAATGCTTTCCGGAATAGCAGATCAGGTAGATTGGTACAGACTTATCATAATCTTTATCAAGTAAATCCGGATTGTTCGTGAATTCTTTTAGTGGGATATTCTTTGCTCCGGGAAAAGAGCTTTTGGCGAATTCTGATTCTTCGCGGATGTCTATTACGACCTTATCCCGTGAGTCGGATATCATTTCTTCAATGGTTTTGGAAAATAACATATTTCGTCTCCTTTACGGATAGAATAATACCACATTTTTGGAAAAAGGTGGAACGAGGTTGGATGGAACGAGGTTGGGTGGAACGAGGGGACGGTTCTTGCGTTCCATGGAACGCAAGA
>JAFPVA010000177.1 GCA_017413105.1 Butyrivibrio sp.
AACAAGGACCTCTTCTAACATGAGAAATGATCCTTCCTGGCGTAAACGAAGTAATTCTTGCGCATATGAAGCTTGACCCCGCCAGTCCCTTAGCACCAATAGAACATAAAATAGCGAGATAACATTCTTCACGCTTCATCAGATACTTCAATATCACAAGGAACGGATTTGGATGCTTCTGTCTTAACACCGCTCAGATACATTGCAATACAAACTACAGCGAGCATTACTTCTACTACGGGCTGGGCTGCTATAGCACCATCAAGTCCAAATAGCTTGTTTAGTATGATGACACCGGGGATGAAAAGGATGAGATTCCTCATCAGGGTTATAACCAGTGAACTTACAGCTTTTCCCAGAGCCTGGAAATACGAGGTAACCGTATTTATTATCCCAAGGCAAGGTGCTGACAATGCCAGAACGCGAAGGAATGATGCTGATAATGCTACAAGCTCTTTTTCTGACAGGAATATGCCTGTAAGGATCTGACTTGCCACCAGGAAAAGAGCTGTGAATAATGCGCCAAGAATGATCCCATCAACTGTTGCATAGCGCATAACTTTTCTTAATCTTGTCTTCTGTCCTGCGCCATAGCAGTATCCCATAAGCGGGGCCACACCCTGGCTAAGACCTACACTGAGCATGATCGGAAACATATCGATTTTATAGGCAATTCCATAAGCAGCCACAGCATCAGATCCATAAATGCCAATATAGTTATTAAGTACAATATTGGAAACACTTATCATTACTGTGATCAGGGCTCCTGGGATTCCGATCTTTACTACATCAGAAGTCATAGCAGGTGTAACAGAAAGGCTCTTTGGAGAGAGGCTGTAGAGCTCATTTTTCCTGGATATTTCTTTTACCATGCAGGCAAAATAATACACAGTTGAGCACAAAAATCCCACGGATGTAGCGAGAGCTGCGCCGGCAGTTCCTTTTTCCATGAGGACGATAAATACCCAGTCAAGCAGGATATTGATCCCATTTCCAATGACAATACCGATAGTAGCTTCCTTTATAAGCCCTGCAGATCTGAACAGATGAACCATTCCGTTTGACAGGATGATAACTGGTGCTCCGAAAAATATCCATCTGAGATAATCATTGGTATAAAGCAGATTCTCTTCATCTGCACCCGCAATGCCTGCCACCTGATTCATGAAAAGAGATCCAAGCACAAGTATCACAATACCCGAAACCGCCATTGCATAAATACAGAAGGTAATGCATTTCCTGGCCTGGTCAGATTTCTTTTCCCCAAGCATTCTTGCTATCACACTGCTTCCGCCCATTCCAAAGATGCTGGAAACCGACATTATGATCAAAAGAATCGGCGTGCAAAGTGTAACTGCAGCTATCTGCGCCGGATTTTTGGTCATTGATACAAAATATGTATCTGCCATGTTATAGATAAGTGTGGCCAAAGTTCCCAGCATAGCGGGAATACCAAGGGTCACGATCAATTTTTGTATATTTTTCTCTTCAAATACGTTTGACATAAAACCTCCAATCTGTGTTGAAACAATACATATTCTAAAATAAAATAGAATCAGTAAACCGGACATATGTCCTGTTGGAGGAAAACATGAAGAGAATATATGACAAAAAAGCCATAAAAGAAGCCATTGAGAACAGTTTGTATAGAGAAGTTCTGGAAAGCCTCGATGTGCCTATGTTCATCTGCGAATATGAAGACGGCGAAATGGTTGTCGCCCCTTATAAGGAGAATAGCCTGTTTCAGATCACCATCTCCGGCAGCATGTCTATTTACTTCATCCGTAATGACGGAAGCAGCTACCATCTTGCATATTCAGATATAGATTCCTTCATGGGAGATAATGAACTGTTTGATACCGCTAACCATGGTGTTTATGGCGAGGCATCGGGTACACTTAGGTGTCTTGCTTTTTCAGTCAAAGACAGTAAAGAAGCACTCCTGGAAAACGTGGTTTTCCTAAGAGTGCTTGCAAAAACTCTTTCAGAGAGATTTAAATCTATAGCCCTGCAGGATGCTGCTCCCAGCTCTCTTACAGAGAGGGTCATTGCGTACATGACCTACATCAGCGAAAATAAGGCCATAAAAGGCGTTGAAAAGACTGCCTATCAGCTCCACTGCAGCTCTAGACAGTTACAGAGAATCTTAAATACATTGGAAAAATCTGGGTCTATCAAAAAAATAGGGAAAGGGTCTTATGAGATGATATAGGCATGGCGCGTTTTATTCGAATATATCCTTCATTCATTCTTTAATTATATTTTCGTAAGCACGTCGTCTATATCCCCATCAATGCAGATGCTCCTATATCAATTCCTTCAACGCATCCGCCAGCGGCGTAATCTCACGACCCAGAACCTTTTCCAGCTCTTCCGGAGACAGAGCATCTTCTCCGTTGTTCCCTGCAAGCGCATAATCCTGATAGTTTGTGCCCAGCATCCTGCCTAGCGGTGAAATCTCATCTTCCGTGTACACTGTTTCAAATCCCTCTCTTGTGACCACTTTTACATCCAGCTTCTTACTGCCTGCCCTTTGGGCAACAAAAGAGATAAAAAAATAAACCTGCAGGCAATCTTTCATTGAATCATTTCAGAATATATTCCATATGTGTTGTTATCAAACAGCACCCACATCACCAAATCAAATGCATCCGGATTCTCATCCATATATTTCTGAACGGTCTTAACTGCAATCTTCGCAGCCTGCTCAACCGGA
>JAFPVA010000178.1 GCA_017413105.1 Butyrivibrio sp.
ACTTATAGAAAAAAGATTGATGTCGTTGTACTTTTAGACAAAAGAAAAAGCCATATTGAAGCATTTCTGCCTCAATATGGCTTTTTCTTTTCTATTGGTATGACATTCTCTATCTTCTTTATAACTTTTGCAGGAACACCTCCCACAATCGTGTTTTCCTCAACGTCTTTTGTTACAACAGCTCCGGCTGCAATTACAGCTCCATCACCAATTGTCACACCTCTTGTAATTATCGCTCCTGCTCCAATCCAAACTCTGTTTCCTATATGTATCGGTGCACACAGAAGGTGTCTGTCATAAGGATTCAAATCATGATCCAAAGTGGCAAGGACAACTCTGTGACCTATCAAGGTATTATCACCAATATAGATACCACCCTGATCCTGGAAGTTACATCCGGAATTGATGAATACATTCCGAATTAAGATATTCCAGTATTTCTTCAACCGTTATCATTATTTCAGATTCTCCTTAAAGAAGTTCTCCAGCTTGTCAAAAGGAATATAATCCTTATCTCCGCCATCATATAGATCAGTATGTACTGCATCAGGGATTATCATTAATTCCTTGTTATCTGCATACTTGCTGTCTTTGATCATATCTGCATAAGCATCCTTAGAAAAATAGCAAGAGTGCGCCTTTTCTCCATGAACAAGTAAAACAGCGCTCCTTATCTCATTAGAGTACTTGAGGATTGGCTGATTAACAAAAGACTCACAGCCAATAACATTCCATCCACCGTTGGAATTAAGACTTCTCTTGTGGTAACCTCTGTCGGTCTTGTAGTAGTCATAGTAATCTTTTACAAAGAAAGGTGCATCCTCCGGAAGTGGATCTACTACTCCGCCGCCAAGCTTATATTCACCAGCCTTAAGGTCTTCAAGTCTCTGAGCACACATAGCTGCTTTTTTCTGATATCTCGCTTCTTCACTGTCCTCTGAATCAAAATATCCCTTGGCATTTACTCTTGTCATGTCATACATTGTCATAGCAGCTGTAGCCTTGATCCTTGTATCAAGAGCTGCTGTATTTACAGCCATTCCACCCCAGCCACAGATACCGATGATTCCAATTCTGTCAGGATCAACCTTCTCATTCAAGGAAAGGAAATCAACTGCCGCCATGAAATCTTCCGTATTAATGTCAGGCGATGCCATGTATCTTACATTTCCTCCGGACTCTCCTGTGAATGACGGGTCAAATGCTATTGTCAAAAAGCCTCTTTCTGCCATTGTCTGTGCATAGAGTCCTGAGCACTGCTCTTTTACTGCACCAAAAGGTCCGCATACAGCAATTGCAGAAAGTTTACCTTCTGCATTCTTTGGCACATACATATCTGCCGCAAGGGTGATTCCATATCTGTTTACAAATGTAACTTTGCTGTGGTCTACCTTATCACTTTTCTTAAATGTCTTATCCCACTCTGTTACAAGGTTTAAATCTTCTTTTCTGATCATTTTGTCATCCTCCTGAATCATTTTTCTTTCTGTATCTGTCTTATCAAAAAATCCATGTTATCTACTTTTTTCTGGCTCTCATGAAGCTCATCCATCAGATGGCACCGGCATTTTCTAAGATCTCTAAGAAGTGTATCTGTATCTCCTTCTTCATACATCTTTTTCATAAAGCTTA
>JAFPVA010000179.1 GCA_017413105.1 Butyrivibrio sp.
TGAGGAAGACATAATGACAGATAAAGAGTTATGGGCAGAATTCTGTTTTAAAAAAAATATTGATATAAATACACCTTATGAAGCATGGGCCTTTGGAGGTGTTGAAGAGGCTGATACGGATAGGCTTGCGGAACTTGTTTTGAAGGGGAAGAAATTTGGAACCGCGAGCTCCTATGACGAATATGTAATGGAGAATGTTCTGGATGAGATTCCCAAGCCAGGGGATTATAGCGTGATTTTGAACAGTAAAGATGAGGCTGTTTGCGTAATTAGAGACTATGATGTGTATGTGAGGGCATTTGGGGACGTACCACCATTTCATGCTTATGCAGAAGGTGAAGGCGACAGATCACTGAAATATTGGCGTGATGTTCACACAAGTGTTTTCAAGAATTGCCTTAATGAAACGGATAAGCCGTTTACACAGGAATCACGTGTAGTATGTGAGAAGTTCAGCGTCGAATACATTCCGGGAAAAGATATTCCGGAAGAAGAACTGCTTTTTGTTGAGCCTACTATGGCATTGGCAAAAGAAATAGCGGCTTACAGGCAGGAAATGTTGGATTCAGAGTCCTCTTTTGATGGCTGTTTTTCCATGAAGAGGATGCCAGATATACAAGAATATGTTGATTATTGCATAGGCTGGGCAAATCCAAGACGAGAAGCGGATGAGCATGGCGCATGGGGCAATGTGCTTCTTGTCATCAGAAAGTCAGATATGAAAATGGTTGGATGCATGCAGGTCCATAATGTTTTAACTGAAAGAATGAAGAAATATACAGGACATGTTGGCTACTCAGTGCGCCCATCAGAAAGAAGAAAGGGATATGCAAAAAAGATGCTGGCTAAGGCATTAGATTTCCTTTCAAGTTTCGGTTTTGAAGAAGTTAACGTAAGTTGTCTTCCGGAAAATGAAGCAAGCAAAAAAACCATCTTGGCAAATGGTGGAGTATTTATGGAGACGGTTTTCTTGGAGAAAGATAATGTCAAGCTAGAGAAATATAGGATCAAGCTATAAGCGGTCTTATATTCCAGGATAATAGGATTACAAATATATTAACAATCTGCATAATTTCTGCATAATGATGCATATTAAGGAATATTTTATACTTCTAAAAAACAAAGATTTTTGAGGAATATGCATATTGGTTTTATGAATGAGACGATATATGATGCTGGTAAGAAAAGGCAGAAGATATTCGCTATAATGTGCAAGAAGTATACTGATGAGAAGTACTCTGTTGCATAAAAATGTGATAAAAGTTTTGTACTTGGCAAGGAGAATAGATTTGTTTAAATAATGCAGAAAGCTGTCACATAAGAGATTTATTGGATAACTTCAAATGAAAAAGATGTACATGGAAATTATGACTTTCGTGTACATCTTTTTTTGTAGCAATGCATTATTTATGTATTTTTTAGATTATCAAAAATCGAAATATAGTACAATTAGGGAGGATATTTAAAATCTGAATCGGGAACAATAGTAAGTTATACCATAGGTTGTCTGCTTATGGAAGGAGAAATGAAAATATGAAAAGAAGGTTGTTTGCACTTTGCTTACTCATAAGCATCATTATTAGCGGCTGCGGGAATGCTGCGCAAGGTGGTAAAGGTCAGGTAAGTGATATACAGAGTAATGAAAACGAACCAATAGAAATAATCTGGTGGGCTTATACTCCTGATGGCACGGCTCCTGATGATGCTGAAGAAGTACTTGAAAGGGCGAATGAAATATCTGCGGAAAAAATCGGTGTTACAGCCAAAATGATATACAAGACAGAAGAACAGTTTGACTTAGACCTCCAGACTGGGGACTATTACGACATGACCTTTAGCTGTGACTGGTGCAACGATTTTGACGGAAATGCAGGTAAGGGGTACTACGCAGACATTACAGAAAAGGTACAGTCAGTTACGCCTGAGCTGTACAAAGCAGTTGTTCCATGGTGGGAGGTTGGAACCCTTCATGGGAAAATATATGGGGTTCCCATGCTTAAAGACCTTGGAGCAGAGGTGTTCTTCCGCATGAACAGCGACTATTTTGAGGGCGAGAAGGGTATGACTCTTCCTGAGGAAATGTCTTTTGCAGATTTAGAGCCTTATCTTAAGCAGTGGAAGGAGGATTACCCGGAGGATTATCCGTTTTATATCCCAGGCACTGGATTAAGCGGAGCCTTTCAGGTTCATGAGAGAATTGTTTCTAAGTATCTTGTAATACCATACAGTAAGGCAGGGACACCAGAAGGAACAAAGATAATTCCTGTTTTTGATGATGAAGAATATATGGGAATGCTGAAAAATCTTCATAAATGGTATGAACTTTCATACATTAACCCAGATGCGGCAACTACAACAGAGGTTCCAAAGTCAATACAGACTCCGGTACGTACCGGAACAGCATGGACTGGATTTATGGGATGGTCAGATCCTGAAGCATATGGATTTAATGTTAAGCTTGTACGATTCATTGGCCCCAACATGTCCCGTTCAACCCAGCAGGGATCCCTTATAGCAATAAACGCTGCCGCTCCGGAAAAGAATGTAGAGGCGTGCCTGAAATATATGGAGCTGCTATATACCGACAGACAATTCCGAGATACCCTTGCCTATGGAATCGAAGGAAAGCACTTCGAATATTATGAAGACACTGTGATACGCCTGCAAGAGGGAAGTGAGCATTATATGCAGGATGCCTTTATTACGGGACCTGCTGTAAGTGCCTCAGTTGTTTCTGCAGATAAAGATAATCTGGCTGACCCTAAGCAGTGGGAAAAGGTTTATGAGGGCTATAAAGATGCAAGAGTCAGTGATACAAAGGGATTTTCATTTGATCCAACAAATGTAGAAGCTGAGATAGCAGCTCTTGATGCTATCTGGAGCAGCTACAGCGCAGAACTTGTAACAGGAACATCAGATACAGACAAGGCAGTATCTGAAATGCGAGACCTTATGGAAGCTGCAGGCCTTGATAAGGTCAGAGAAGAAGCCCAAAGGCAACTTGATGAATACTTAGTGCAGTTTAACTAAAGAGTGAGCTTTTATGAAAACAAAGATACTATTGGATAATAAATCAATAGACAGACTTATCACAGACCTATCGGCAGAGCTTGAAAAGGCAGGCGTTTTAAAGGACGATCTTCTGCGTTTTCGCTTTTCTTTGGAGGAAATGCTGCTTGATTATCAGTACATTCTGGGAAAAGATGGCGAAGTTCTGGTCCGGACATCCATAAAATCCAATAAGCTGGAAATCAGGCTGGCTCTTCTTGGGAAGGAGTATAACCCGTTAAAAGAGTCTGAGTCACTTGTACTTATAAAAACAGTGCATGGATGGGAATCAGCACCTTCCTATCAGTATGAGGATGGAACTGTAGGGAAAAATATACTGTCCTTCAGTTTCAGGTTACGCGGATCCCTAAAAGAAAATCTGACCTTTACTTGGAAATATACTCAGCCGAGTAAAAGGTATCTGTTTATCGCTGTATTACTCCAGCTCATCAGTGTTGTTTTTTTGATCATTGGGCCAATTTTAAGTGCCAGAATCATAGTTGAACTTACAGATGTGGCAGTTTATCAGGTGATACTGACTGCATTAGTTTTATTTGCTGTTAATTTATTGTCTGCAGTTTTAATGGCAGGTTGTAACTGGGCATACAATGTGGTGTACAACAAGACATTGACGCTGCTTGAAGCAGATATTTCAGAAAACGTCTTAAGAATTGAGAATAAAGAAATAGAGGACAATGGAACAGGTCTCTTTATCCAGAGGCTTACCGTTGATACTTCCAATCTGGCGACTGCTTTTAATACCTTAGCAGATAATATTTCCCAGATCTGCCAATATGTTGGTATTCTGGCAGCGATGCTTATAGTAAGTCCACTGGTATTTGTTGTTGTCGTAATACTGTTATCAACACAGATTGCTTTAGAGCTTAGAAGACAGAAGGTTTCCGGGGATAATGGGCGTGTGTATCGGAACCATGCAGAGAGATACACAGGAATAGTAGGAGAAATGGTCCGTGGAGGCAAAGACATAAAGCTACTGAATGCAGAAGGGCAGTTTGAGAGTGAGCTAAAAGATCGGATTGTATCAGCCAATGACTCAAGGATGAAATGGGATGCCGGAAACAGAAGGTACAGGTTGGTTATTTCAGGAATACGTGAAGGCGGAGCACTTGCATTTATTGCTATTTTGGCAGGCCTTCTTTCAGCAGGGCAACTGAGTGTTGCTACAGCACTGGTTCTGTTCAATTATTATTCAAAGCTTGGAACGCCGGCAACCGCGCTTCTTGGAACAATACTTGATTTTGTTACCCAGTTTAACCTTTCATGTGAGAGACTTCGTGATATTACGGATGACAGTGTATTTCCAAAGGAAAGATTTGGAAGTATCCATAAAACAAATCTGAACGGCGAGATAGAATTTAAAAAAGTAAGCTTCTCATACAATATAGGAAAGCTAAAAACCTCGACGAGATGGGTGCTTCAGAATCTTAGTTTCAGGATAAACCCAGGCGAAACCGTGGCATTGGTCGGAAGGAGCGGCTCAGGGAAAACTACAATAATGAATCTCATAAGCAGGCTCTATGATCCGTTTTCGGGGATGATTACCATCGACGGAATAAACATAAGAGATTTTGACAGAGAGTCCCTCCGAGGGTGCATGAGTGTTGTGACACAGTCTCCATATATTTTCCAGATGAGCATCCGTGACAACCTCCGGATTGTCAATCAGGATATGACAGAAGAGGAGATGAAAAATGCCGCAGCCCTTGCATGTATTGATGGAGAAATAGAATCCAAGCCTGAAAAGTATGACACAGTAGTTGGAGAGGGCGGGATCAGTTTGTCGGGAGGGCAGCGTCAGAGACTTGCAATCGCAAGAGCACTCCTTAGGGATTGCAAGATTCTTCTTCTTGATGAAGCAACTAGTGCTCTTGATAATGTGACACAGGATAATATCCGGAAATCCCTGGACAGGATTAAAGGTAAATGCACGGTAATAATCATAGCTCACAGACTTTCAACAATCGTCGGCGCGGACAGGATACTGTATCTGCAGGATGGACAGATCCTGGCAGAAGGAACTCATGATGAGCTTTTAAAGAGCTGCGCTCAGTATAGGGAATTGTATGAAAAAGAGGATAAGCAATAATAAAATAAATATTGAGCTTACACTTCTTTGCCTTCCTACGATTATCTGGTATATTGCCTTCTGCTATCTCCCGGTATTTGGAATTGTACTTGCGTTCAAGAGATATCAGCTTGTTCCGGGGAGAAACTTTTTCTACAGCCTGTTCTTTGGAAGCAAATGGGTGGGGCTGTCCAATTTCCGCTTTCTGATGCTGAATCCACAGATGATGAGGGTGGTGCGAAATACATTTCTTTACAACCTGGCATTTCTGATTTTGGGGATTGTCGTTCCTGTTACCATAGCAGTGATCCTATCCTATCTTCATTCGGGTATGGTGAGATCCATTGTCCAGATATGCATGCTTCTTCCGCATTTTATGTCCTGGGTCATAGTCAGCTATTTTGTCTATGCTTTTCTCTCGGCAGACAAAGGGATGTTAAATGCGGTATTTGAAAATCTGGGAATGTCGTCGGTAAACTTCTATCTCAAACCAGCGGTATGGCCATTTATCCTTGTTCTCGTGCAGCTATGGAAAACATCAGGTTATTCCATGCTTATCTATTATGCGACTATCTGTGCTATAGATTCCGTTCTATTTGACTGTGCTGCGATAGATGGAGCGACAGTAAGGCAGGTTATCAGGTATGTTATCCTTCCGCAGCTTAAGCCGATGGTTGTTGTTCTGATGCTCCTCAATCTGGGGCATATACTTTCCACAGACTTCGGCCTTTTCTACCAGGTTACCCGAAATGCCGGTTCAATCTTAAGTACTACAGAGACAATCGACGTATTTGTCTATAAAGCACTTATGGAACAGTCAAATTACGGGTTTTCAGCAGCAGCCAGTCTTATACAGAATGGAATCGGCTGTCTGCTGCTTATTGTCGCTAACCGCATGGTTAAGGCTATCAGTCCGGAGGGAGGCGCTATATGAACAAAAGTACATCCGGAGGATATATAAAGGGGCTTGGAAAAAGAGCTAATGCAGTCCTCAGCATTCTTGTGCTGCTGCTTTCAACCTGCATGATTTTACCTGTTGTACTAATACTTGTTATATCAGTTTCGTCGGAGAAATCCATAGTAGAAAAAGGGTATAGCTTTTTGCCCTCAGAGTGGTCAGCCGGCGCTTATCTGTATATTTTTAAAAATGCAGGTAATATTTTAAGAGCTTTTGGGGTAACTTTCGCAGTTACCATAGTGGGTACGATACTGTCCCTGTTTCTGATAAGCACCATGGCATATGTAATCAGTAACAGATACTACAGGCACAGAAATATTTTGACAGTTGGTGTCATGATTCCTATGTTTTTCAGTGGTGGTCTGGCGGCATCTTATGCGGTCAATACTCAGCTATTTGGCCTGAAGAATTCTTATCTTGCTCTGATACTTCCCATAGCCTGTTCAAGCTGGTATATCATCGTCATGCGCACGTATTTCTTAAGGAATATTCCCGAGGAGATTTTGGAGGCTGCAAGACTTGAAGGGGCTTCAGCATTCAGGCTGTATTATCAGTTTGTTCTTCCAATGTCGAGACCTATATTACTTACCGTTGGCATATTTGAAGCTTTTTCATACTGGAATAGCTGGTACGAGAATCTCATCTATACGGATTCAGCGCACAGCGAGCTGTATATGCTGCAGTACATTTTGTACAACATGGAAAAGAGTGCGTCTTACATTACATCTAATGAGAACATAAGTGGTGCTGTTATGGGCGATGTACCTACGCAGTCACTTAGAATGGCATTGGCCAGTCTGATAATTCTGCCTATAATAATTGTTTACCCATTTTTTAGAAGATTTTTTGTCAGAGGGCTGACTGCACATTCTACAGAAGGTGTAAAGCAAAACAAAACGAAATAAAATATAAAAAATCTCTTAAAAATGGAAAACAATATTCCGATTAGTAGACTATATGAAACAATATCATTTACAATAAATATGTAGTATTTATGCAACTTAGCGGAATATCATCAGCAGGAAATTGAGTGTGGTTTGGCATACTGTTTTTGATTTTTTTGGTGCAAACATGCTCATACATGCCGGGGATAATGTAGAGACTATGACAGCGGAAATACAAAGAACAACATATATTGGTGCTGGTATGGTGTTAATTGCGGTAATTCCGATATTCTTTTTCCAGTTCTACATACTGGAATCAGGCGTTTTTGGTCTGGCCCTCCTTATACTGTATTGGAAGACAAGAAATATCTGGGCCTGCGGCCTGGCTCACGGACTGTTTGATTTTTTTGCAGGTTATACAGAAGGCCTGTTTGTTCCGGTTGGAGATTCGGGTTCATCGTATATTAATACCGGTGAAGATGGCGTGAGAATCCTCATCACATACTTTATAATTGCTGCAATAAATGCAGTTCTGACGTTTATTGTGTGGAAGAAAGTCGGTAAGACTATTGATTTTGAAAAGATCAGACGAGAATGGTAAGGAGAGATTATGATGGCAAAGAAGATATTGGTTATATTGCTGATTGGAAGTATGTTTCTTGCAGGCTGTGGGGAAAAAACTCCGGACACCATTTCTGATGAAAAATCGCAGGATGATTCTGCTGCAGATGTAAGCACATCAGATGAGCATTATACTGAAGAAGGTGATGAGTTACCAGTTGAAGAAACTGTGCAAGAAACATCCGAAGAATCGGATGGCGGAGCATATGTTATAAATGGCGGTGATCCATGGATAGATTCCAATCTTAAGGATAATGTAATAAATACCGGAAAGCTATCTGAAAAAGATGATTTTAACGTGGCAATTAATTATGACTGGATAATTAGCCATGATATTCCTGAAGGATACAGCAGATATAGTTCTTTTACGAAAATAGGCGAAATTGTAGAGGAAAAAGCTATTGCAGCTTTGGATGATGACACTCTGACAGGGCACGATGCTGAATTGGTCAGAGCTGTATATCAGGGATTTCTTAACTGGGATGAGAGGAATGAAGAAGCGCTTGCTCCTCTTGAAGTCATTGTGAAAGAGATTGAAGCCCTGTCCGGTACCAGGGATATTTCAGAATATCTTTGCGACCCCAACAGGTCTGTATTTTTACCTTCTATTTTTGAAATAGTCAACACTGCTGATCTTATTGATTCTACAAAGTATGTAACGGCACTTAATTTTGGTGACCTAATTTTAGATGATTCTGCTGAATACAAAAACAAACGTGTAGTAGGAGAAATAGCAGATACGGAATACAGGAAACTTTTTTCAGAAATATATGTAAGAATGGGGTATTCCAGGGAAGAAGCTGATGCGCTTTATGATAATGCTATTGCATATGAAACTGCACTTGCAGATTCTATCTTAACAAATGCTGAACTTCAGCAACCTGATATATATGAAACGATACTCAATTACTATGATCCGGAAGAGCTTTATAGTCTTACACCAAATTTTCCTATGGAAGAATTCATTAAAGTAAGGGGCTTTGGCAGCACAAAGAAAATTTGGTGCATGTTACCGGAAAATATTAAAAAGATATCTGAGCTATATACAGATGAAAATGCAGAGAATATCAAAGCATACTTAATAGTTCATGGAGTTATTAAATGCGCGGAATATCTTGACAAGCAGGCTTTTGATGCCAGCATTTCTGCGACGAATAAAATAGAAGGTGTGGCAGGTGTACTTGCTGATAAACAATATGCATATCGCTGTGTACTTCAGTCCCTGCCTGAATCTATCGGAAAAATATATATACAAAAGTATGATTGCACAGAAACAAAGAATACTATCACGGAAATATGCAAAGAGACTTGTGCGATTTACAGAGAGATGCTTTCAAATGAAGAATGGCTATCTGATGAAACAAGGCAGTATGCCATGGATAAGCTTGATGCCATCGGGATTAATGTTATTGAGCCAAAAGAATATCAGGACCTGAGCGATCTTGATCTTAACAATCTTTCATATTTTGAAGCCAGTATGGCTGTGGAGGATTACTATTACAAGCTTAATGCTGCTAATACCGGAGGTGAAGTAAACAGAAATTTATGGGATAACTCAACACTTAAAACAAATGCTTTTTACAATGCCACAAACAATTCAATAAATATTTTGCTTGGAATCCTTGATGGTGATTTCTACAGGGAAGATATGTCAAAGGAGCAGCTTTATGCCTCAGTTGGAACTATTATTGCCCATGAGATTAGTCATGCATTTGATCCAAGTGGTTCTCAGTTTGATAAGGACGGGAACTATAATAATTGGTGGACCGAAGATGATACCGCGGCATTTCAGAAAAAAGCACAAAAGCTGATTGATTATTATAACGGAATAACCGCATTTGGAAATGAAAAAGTAAACGGCAGCATTGTTCAGGGAGAGGCAGTTGCGGATATAGCAGGGCTTAAGGCAATGTTGCTCCTTGCTTCAAAGGAGGAAGATTTCAATTACAAACTGTTTTTTGAAAGCTACGCAAATATGTGGAAAGAAATCTGCACTTATGAAGCAGACTATTCACAACTTACCCAGAACCCTCACCCGCTGTATTATCTGAGAGTTAATGTAGTTGTACAGCAGTTTGATGAGTTTTATGAGGCCTTTGACGTTAAGGAAGGAGACGGAATGTATCTTGCTCCTGAAGATAGAATTAGCGTTTGGTAAGGAGATACTTATGGTATCCTCTGCGATGGCAATCCTTATTATCGGATGCATAATCATAAATGCTGTATATAGTGGACTTGCTTTCAAACCATCAGTTTCTTTCGTGTGCCTGGCACTAATGGCTGGCATTAGTGAGGAGACCATTTTCAGGGCGATGCTTATTCCTATAGGAATGAGATATCTGAAAGTGAAGAATAGGGCAGTGGCAGCAGTAATTATCTCATCTGTCATCTTCGGACCGCTCTATTTGACAAATAATTTCGTATTATGTGATTATACTGGCGGTTTCGGTGACGCTTCTTGGAGCAGGATGCTATCTTATCAGAAAGACTAAACAGGAAACAATAGAGAATATATGGCAGACCAAGTGGAGCAACTGAATTCAATCGGAGAAGGAAAAATGAGGGAAGGTATATAAAGCATCGGAGGAGATAAGACGAATGGATAACAAGAAAGTTATGGCTGTTCCAAGGATTTGTGCGTATCTTGTGATAGTAATTTGTATTTTAGGGATTATAGTGGGCTCTATTTTTGATTACAGTATTAACGTAGCACTGGCGAACAAGACTGACATTGGAACCTTTTTTGCTACCTATGGTTCTTATTTTTCCTATTGCTTATATCCTGCAGCTGGGATGTGTATCTTTAAGGGGCTCATGAAAAAGGGCGACAGATTTAAAATGCTGGCTTGGACAATAATGCTGATCTCATACTTTATGGCTGTTTACTACAGCAATAATTACAACGGATCAAAGGTAAGAGAGCTGTTTGGATATACAGCGGGAGATGCATCACCGCTTTTATCAGTAGTAAGCTGGGGATTCTGGGTAGTACTGTATGCCTGGGTGCCATTTGTCTGCTATCGTGTATTTGATGATGTGAGTCCGGACAAGTTGATAATGACAGGTGCAGCTATTCTGGTAGCCGGGATTGTAGCCGATAATACAAACCTCTGGCTCAAGCAGGTAGCATCAAGACCAAGATATAAGTACCTGATAACCCTTGATGACCCTATGTCGGAGTTCAGAAACTGGTGGCAGATGATTCCTAATCTCGCCGGATCAAATGACAGTTATAAGAGCTGGCCCAGCGGAAATATGACAATAGCAAGCATGATGTTTTCGCTGCCAATGCTCTCGGATGTTCTTAAAAAACGTTCAGAGAAAAAGAATATTGTCTGTTTTGTGATTGCAGCATGCTTTGTTGTGCTTTACGGCTATAACAGAATTCATATGACAAACCATTTTCTTTCTGATGTATGCTTTGGAACACTGATCACTTACATTATTTACCTGGTTGTGAGCACAGCGTTTTTACAGGCTGTGAATAGGGAAAAGTAAGGATTATGATTAAGCCTGGTATTGAAAAAGACGGAAACAAATCTGTTCTTATCGGTGTTTTTAACAGCGGATATGTCATTGCCCTGTTGCTCTTTCTGGCGGGTTCTATAGGGTCTCTTTGTGATGGGGTTATCGCATTTTGATAGATGACTGTGAAGAAGCAGGAGCAATTTTCTATGAGAGAAAATGACAAGAGAGTAGTAGACAGATTTACAGAGCTTGCGCTGGTAGACGGTGAATCCTTTAATGAGAGGCTTGTCGCTGATTATCTTATAGCAGAGTTCCAAAAGCTGGGAATAAAGCTTATCGAGGATGATATTGCCGGTAAGATCGGTGGTAACTGTGGGAATCTGTATGGCTTTGCAGAGGGGCGGGGAAAGTATGCAGACTCTGAGCCTATTCTGTTCTGTGCACATATGGACACCGTATCTCCGGGGAACAATAAGAAGATCATATTAAATGACGGCGGAACAATCACAAGCGATCATACGACTGTCCTGGGAGCA
>JAFPVA010000180.1 GCA_017413105.1 Butyrivibrio sp.
CTGTTCACTCGCTTGCAGCTCGCTCCAGTAACGAATTCGCGCATTCATTCCAATTCGACTTCGTCGAAGAAATGCGCTCACTCCTGAATCACTTTCTCACGAAATGCGCAGCAGAGTGCGCATTTCTGTCTGAACAGTAACTTGCCTGCCATATATCGGAGAAATGCTCTGGTATATGGCATTTTTCAATGCCTGAGATTATAGTAAAATTGTTAATGGATGGTTTATAACAAGCTGATATAAATTTATAAAAATATGTCTTGAATAATTCTTGCAGGAAGGTTATTATATAAAAAAAGATTTGAAGCAATACAATAGCACAAAATATATATCACAAAATTTAGGAGGTACAATCATGAAATATGCGGTCAGATATTACACAAAGACAGGAAATACCAAGAGACTGGCAGATGCTGTAGCTAGGGAATTAGGTGTCGAGGCAATGCCAATCAGTGAAGGTGTGAACGAACCGGTAGACATACTTTTTCTTGGCAATTCCTATTATGCCTTCAATATAGATCCTGAGGTCCGTGATTTTATTGGTTCATTGGACAGGAGCAAAGTAGGAAAGATCGTAAATTTCGGCTCTGCAGCAATGCTTAATTCCACATACAAGAAGGTCAAGGCGGAAGCTGACAAGGTCGGTATTCCTATGGATGAGAGGGAATTCCACTGCAAGGGTGAGTTCAAAGGTATCCATAAAGGCAGACCCAATGCCGATGATATGAAGGATGCGGCTGCATTTGCTAAAAAGTTTGTTCAGTAATTACAGTTTTAGAAAAGGTATTTGAATTATGAGCAAGGATTTTAACATTCAGGAATATATGACGCATGGAGTTGAAAGAGTGGTCTCAGATGCAATCAAGGCTACTTTTAAGAATCCAAAAGAGAGCGCATATATGGCAAAATTTGCGCTGGCAACAAAGACTGCCTCCAGGAAAAGAGCTAAGTTGGAAGCAGAAGGCGAGCATATCCCGCCGTTTCTGATAGCTAGCATAACAAGCAGCTGTAATCTTCACTGCGCAGGCTGTTATTCAAGATGTAACAATGCTACGGAAGATACTGAGCCTGTAAGCCAGCTAACTGATGATGAATGGCTGAAAGTGTTTGATGAGGCGGATGACCTGGGAGTAAGTTTCATCCTTCTTGCCGGAGGAGAGCCACTTCTTCGAAAAGGTGTCATTGAAGCTGCGGGCAAGAAACAGAACATACTGTTTCCTATTTTTACCAACGGAACCTACATGGCTGATAAGTATTTTGACATGTTTGATAAAAACAGGAACCTTATCCCTATCATGAGCATCGAGGGTGAAAAGGAAGCAACCGACAGCAGAAGAGGCGAGGGAGTCTATGACAAGCTGGTTTCAAATATGGATGAACTGAACAGGCGTGGCCTCATTTATGGCGCATCAGTTACAGTGACTACCGATAATCTTAAAGATGTATCCTCAGAGGATTTCATAGGAAAGCTTTCAGACAAGGGATGTAAAGCAGTGATATTTGTTGAGTTTGTACCTGTGACAGATGACTCAAAGCACCTGGCTCCGGGAGATGAGGAAAGGGAATATCTGAAAAAAGAGATAATGAGGCTTAGAGAGGAACATCCGGAGATGGTATTTATTTCTTTTCCTGGAGATGAGAAGAGTTCAGGTGGATGTATTGCAGCAGGGAGAGGGTTCTTTCATATCAATTCCCATGGCGGAGCTGAGCCCTGCCCGTTCTCGCCATATTCAGATATAAATGTAAAGGACACATCCCTCAGGGAAGCCATGAACTCAAGATTATTCAAAGCTTTGCAAAAAGAAGGGGTGCTTATGGATGATCATGATGGCGGATGCGTGCTGTATGAAAAGAGACATGAAGTAGAGGCAATTCTAGGAAGTGCTGTCTAAAGCTTTTAGATAGTAATCAGCCAAACGAAAGTCTCGGCTATGCTGCAGAAGGGGCAAAAAGGCTCTGAAACAATATGTTTCAGGGCTTTTTAATATTCTTTTAATAAATATGGTGTTTTTTCTAGAGTATAATCAATATGTTGTTATATTTTTGAGGAGGAGAAGAAAATGAAAAAAATATCAATTCTATTAGCAGCATCTATTTGTGTCACTTTATTGGGATGTGGAAAGGCAGAGAACGCAGAAACCGGAGCAGAAGCAGGTTTTTCTGTTGAACCCATCGAAAGTGTTGCGGAATCAGAAACTCTAACTGAAACTGATACTGGCGAAACTCATTTTACGGAAGCATTAGACAATGAAGGAACATATTGGCTGAGCGGATATTTAAGAGCTTCAGATAAGGATAGTGCAGGAGAACCAGACGAATATGGTGTTCTTCAAGCAGTGATATACGAGGCGTATATTGAAGATGATGTTCTTACGGTAAAAGGTGTTACCAATTTTAGAAATGACAAAGCCCAGGATCCTGTAGGAATGAATGATGTAGATGAAGCGGCATTTATCGTTACTGATCAAACAGTATTTCAGATGGTTGGTGGTGATATAGGACCTGAGGACGTGACAAAGGAAGATTTTGCTCAATATTTGAAAGACTGCGCAGATACCGGTTTGCTTCTCGACATTCAAGTTAACGGTGCTCAAGTCGTAGTAGCGCATATTTGCTCATGATTATTATTTTGCCACCATATCTACTACTATTGTGAGAAATGCGATAGTAGCAGAACAAAAGCGATAGTCGTTTAGATCTGATAAAGAGTGTTCTACTTAAGTAGGCACTCTTTATTTTTTAGTATTGATTTTTATGTAATCGGGGGTTATTATATCATCAATAATTGCACACAATCTAATAGAGTTAAATGCATGAGGTCGGTCTTATAACGGAAACAATTATTGAGAGGTTAGAAGCCTGACTGAGGAAGGAGATTTCAAATGGCAAAAGTATTATTACTTAACGGCAGTCCAAAGGCAGACGGCTGCACGGCAACAGCACTCAATGAGATGATAAAGATCTTTGATGAAGAAGGAATAGAAACTGAGGTCATTCAGGTTGGAAACAAGGACATCAGAGGCTGTGTTTCCTGCGGATACTGTGAAAAGAACGGCAGGTGTGTTGTTAATGATCTTGTGAATGAAGTTGCTGAAAAGTTTGAAGCAGCAGACGGACTTGTCGTTGGAAGTCCTGTTTATTACAGCTCCCCTAACGGAACAATCCTTTCATTTATGGACAGGCTCTTTTACAGTACATCTTTTTCCAAACAGATGAAGGTAGGTGCTGCTGTTGTGAGCTGCAGAAGAGGCGGAAATACAGCAACATTTGATGTGCTCAATAAGTACTTTACTATAAGTGGAATGTCGGTAGCTTCAAGCACTTATTGGAACCAGGTTCATGGCTTCACGGCTGAGGATGTCAAGAAAGATCTTGAGGGACTTCAGACAATGAGAAATCTGGCTAGAAACATGTCATTTATGATCAAGGCTTTTGCAGATGCTAAGGAGAAGTACGGTCTTCCGACTGTGGAGAGAAATGCATTTACAAGTTTCCCTGATGGAAAATAATTGATTGAGGACTGGCAAAATGGAATTTAAAAAGGTGGTAATAATCGGTGCAGGAGCAGTGGGATGTTATATCCTGTGGGGGCTTTCTCAAAAGGAGAACTTAGAGCTAGCTGTGATTGCATCAGGTGAACGCAAGGAAAGATTTGAGAGAGACGGTTTTTTCATAAATGATGACTTATTCAAGCCGGTTGTAAAGACACCATCAGAGGCATACGGAGCAGATCTTGTTATTGTGGCGGTTAAATATAACGCATTGAAATCGGCGGTTTCAGATATAAAAGAGATTGTTGATGAGCATACTGTTGTGATGAGCCTTATGAATGGCGTTGACAGTGAGGAAGTGATAGTTTCTGAAATCGGTGAAAGTCATATAGTGCCTTCGCTTATTAAGGTCGCATCAGAAAGAAGAGAAAACAGAGTATATTTCGATCCGGATTCTACAATAGGCATTGTGTATGGAGAAAAAGATGGAAAAAGTACGGATAGAACTGAAGCGTTGGCCAGGTTATTTGAAGGAACAGGACTACACTACAGAGAGACGGACGTAATACTGTCAGAAATATGGAGCAAGTTCAGATTGAATGTAGGCAATAACCAGCCACAGGCAATACTTGGTGTGGGTGTAGGTGCGTATAGCGACAGTGAGCACGTTGCAGCCATCAGGGAAGGCCTTGTAAAAGAACTGGATGCTATTGCAAAAGCAAAGGGGATAGACATATCTAAAGCTGATTCTTCATCCTTCAGAGGTTCGAAGGTTTCCAAGAGAGCGAGATATTCAACCCTGCAGGATCTTGATGCAAAACGTCATACAGAAGTGGATATGTTTTCCGGGGCTCTTGTCCGCATGGGTAAAGAACTTGGAATACCCACTCCTTATAACGAATTCACTTATCACATGATAAAGGCACTTGAAGAAAAGAATGATGGGTGTTTTGAGTACTGATCAAATGTAATACCATTTCCTCTGGAGGCAGTAAAAAGAGGGATAAAGGCGATAGCTCTGGAGTTATTAGACCCAGGGCTATTTTATTTTTCTCTGAAAAAATATGTGATTGCATGAATGATTTAAAAATGGAGCTGCTGGGTTATAATGGATTTGACAGGATTGGAAGATACCAGTGAGGAACGAGGTTTTGAAAATGGATAATCGTATCGAGTGGGCCAGAAAACATGACGAGGTGGTCAGTGCAGTTACTGGTTTGGGGTTCCCGGGGGAGCTGGGAGATCAGGTTGCAAAACAGCTTGGAAGCCCGAAAGCAATGGAGCGGATGCTTGCATATCTTTATAATGTGAAGCCAAAGAGTGCAGAACTAATAGTTGATGAAATGCTTGCTATCTGCAGTGATGTAGACCGATGGAAGGATAAAAAGGCAGCTGAAGAAGCTAATGCCAGGTACAATG
Organism: Butyrivibrio sp.; assembly: GCA_017413105.1. GTDB lineage: Bacteria > Bacillota > Clostridia > Lachnospirales > Lachnospiraceae > Butyrivibrio. Next base: position 4,911 of record JAFPVA010000180.1, read on the forward strand.
AGATTCTTTACTACGGAATTGGAGGAGATGGGGATAATGTTGCCGACGATAGATGAAGGTGAGAAATGTATTCAGAAATAATTATTTGTCTTAAGGATAATGCTGATGAAATATTTGAAAAGCAAGTGAAAATGCTGAAGGAACGGAATCATTCGCAGGTGCTGCACATGGGACCAAAAGAAGCCGCTGATTACATAAAGATATGTTCATCAGATATTCTTTTTATAAGTGATGATGAGGATATGCTTTCAAAGGCCAAGGAAATCGGGCTTGCAACAAATAACCCGGCCACAATGAGAGAATCCTACATGAAAGCGATGGAAATGCTTAAAACTATAGGTATGAATGGAGGACAAAAATGGTAAAGCAGATAATTCAACAGGAAATACCTATCTGAGTATTTGCGCGGAGAGAACGTGGATAAGGAGGATTAAAAATGCCATTTATTTCAACAAAGACGAACGTTACAGTATCAAAGGAAAAAGAGACACAGCTTAAAGAGCGGCTTGGACAGGCTATTTCTATTATTCCTGGAAAGAGTGAGAATTGGCTTATGCTGGCAATTGAGGGTGACATTCCCATGTATTTTAGGGGAGATGATTCTCAGCCCACAGCATTTATCGAGGTCAAGATCTATGGAAGTGCATCTTCAGATGTGTATGTCAGGATGACAAAAGAGCTGACAGGAATATATGGGGACATTCTTGGGGTTGCTCCGGATCATATGTACATTCGTTACTTTGGCTCCGATGATTGGGGCTGGAACGGAAACAACTTCTAATATAGTGCCTGCTTTATTGGTCTGTGGGAAAGCTTTGATGTGAGGAATACCGTTGCAGTAGTGAGAATTCTTTGGGGGAAATATGAGGGGACAAAAGCAAAGAAAATCAGAGATTAAACGTATTGTTCTGGAAAAAACTGATGGGTTGTGTGCTCGTTGTGGAAAGGCGATTTCCTTTGAAAAAACAACAATAGAACATTACGTGCCTAAATACAGAGGCGGAGCTGATGATGAAAGAAATCTCCTTCCGTTATGCAAGAACTGCAATAAGCAGAAAGGCTCACGAATAGTGGCTGCAGAAGATTACTATCCGTATCTTAAGGGCACATTTTGCGTGAATGCTAATGAATATAAAGCTGAATGGGAGCATTATGAGTAGATTAAAAGAACTGAGACAGTACATTATCTGCTCTGCGATTTATCACCATGATGATAAGGTTACTGTTCAGACAGAAATGCGCACTCTGCTGCGCATTTCGTGAGAAAGTGAATCAGGGGTGAGCGCATTCCTTCGACGTAGTCGAATTGGAATGAATGCGCGAATTCGTTACTGGAGCGAGCTGCAAGCGAGTGAACAGTAACCCTGGCAAAAGCGGTCTGTGATACATGGATCGCTTTTTCTATTGAACAGAGTGTATAATATAATTGTTACAGTTGTTTTTGTTGTTGGAGGAGGTTCAAAATGGGAGACATCACAGCGATACTCAAACAGATTAATGGTAACAAAGAACTCATGGCTCAGATTGCTAAGGCAGATCCGACTCAGGCAAAAGACCTGCTGAAGAAAGCTAACATTGACGTTAGCGAGGATGATATCAAGTTAGTTCAGTCTGCAGTGGCAGATGGCAAGCTCGATCTGAATGATATCAAGAACATAGCAGGGGGATTGTTCAAAAAGTAATATGGTTAACTAAGGGCGGTGCTGAACAAATTAGCACCGCCTAACTCCTTGAGTACTTCACATCTTGTACCCACAATCAGCTTTTTCAGGTCCCTCTACACCAGACTCATAATTCGCTCTGAACTCCATGTTGATTTCACGGATTTCCTTAATGCCATCAATATAAGGCTGGTACATCTCAATTAATCCAGAGCTGCAGCCATCACAACTACCATTGATATTGCCGATTGATTCCGCCACAATACGTTCTCTTTCTTCTCTTGTTGTGTCCTTTATCAGAATTGAACTCATTTTAAACCTCCCAATGTAGTCCGCAATTAGTCAGCAGTTAAATAATCCCTTGCATTAAAGGTTTCAGTCCCCGTTGATTCAAACATCGATGAATTGGCCTCTGTCTTTTCCGCTCCGCATGCGGACAACATCATCATTGTGCATATTATTGCAGTTACAATACGTTTTTTCATAATCTCCTCATCATATAAAGTCATACAACATATTGATTATACCCCCAAAAAATACACCATATTTATTAAAAAAACATAAAAAGCAGATAGTGATGGAAACGGCACACCTGATGAGGTTACATATTATCCTGATGGATCAAATGATCCAGTACAGGAGAAGAAGCTAACGAAGATCGTGAAGGGACCATTCTACAAGGGTGATTAATCATCTAGAGAGACAGCCCCTCTACGCCCTCTACGTAGCCCCTCTGATTATAGAGATTCACAATATAGGAGAAATTCATTTTTTGGTACCCTTTTTTGCCGCATTTTATGTGGAAAAATTGCATGATTTTCAATATGCGAGAGAATAGAATTATTTGGTACCCATTTTAGGCTTGATTATGGGTACCAATGGAAGAAAAAAGGCGTAGTAATGAATTAAGGAATAAACTGAAGCTGTCTTGAGCTACTATGTAGCGTAAAGGCAGCTTTTTTGCTATAATCTCTTCATTGATTTAAAGCAATAAATAATTGGGAAGGAAAGTATTTATATGGGTGAAACAGTAAGAATTCAAGACGACCTCTATCAGGCGATTAATGGAGAATGGCTTAAAACAGCTGTTATTCCTGATGACAGACCTGTGACAGGTGGATTTAACACGTTGGCAGAGGACGTTGAAAAAACAATGATGGCCGATTTTAAGGCTTTGGCAGAAGGTGAAAAGACATCTGATATTCCGGAAATGGCCTATGCAATATCTCTTTACAAGAAGGTACTTGATACAGAAAGAAGAAATAAAGAAGGAATAGAGCCGGTCCTTCCTCTTTTAAATAAGATCAGGGCACTCGAGACAGTGGAAGACCTCAATAATGCAGCTGCAGAGTTCCTGCTTAAAGGGGTGGAGCTTCCTATAGAAATGACCGTAGATGTAGATATGGCTGATACTTCCAAATACTGCTTTATACTGCAGGGCCCGGCTATTATTCTCCCGGATACTCCGTATTATGCGGATGATAATGAATCCGGCAAACAGCTTTTGGCGGTTTACGCTGATATGGCTGCAAAGGCTCTTGAATTTGCGCCTCTTTCCGAGGAGGAAAAAAAGCTCTTTTTGGAGGATGCTCTTGCTTTCGATGCTCTAGTTGCCAAGAAGGTAAAAAGTCAGCTTGAATGGTCTGAGTACTATAAGAATCAGAATCCTATGGATGTTGATGAAGTAGCCGGATACGTAGCTCCTTTTGACATCAAGAGAGTTCTTAAAGAGCTTTATGGGGACAAGATTCCAGGCACGTTGATAGTCTATGATCCTAAAGCCATTAAGGAGATGAATGGATATTTCACAGAGGAGAACTTTAATCTCTACAAGCATTGGCTGTATGTGAAGACTCTTTTGACTGCTACTCCATGTCTGTCGCTGGAACTTAAATCGATTGGAACCAGCTATAGAAGAGCACTTATGGGAATTGCAGCTGATCCTGTGATAGAAAAAGAAGCATATCAGATAGCTTCTGAGTTTTACAAAGAGCCTGTGGGTGTTTACTACGGCAGAACCTACTTTGGAGAAGATGCTAAGAAGGACATTGTAAATATAGCTCAGAAAATCATTGACACCTACAAACTCAGAATGAGGAAAAACACATTCCTGGCTGATTCTACAAAGGAAGAAGCAATCAAAAAGCTATCTACAATTGTAGTTAAAATGGGTTATCCTGATACCATAAGAGAAATTTGGACAAAGCTTAAGTTTGAAGAGAGCGATTCTTTATATGATGCAGTGATGACAATCAACGGGATTCGCAGGAAAGATCAGCTTGATAAGCTTTACATTGGAGTTGACCGTTCAGAGTGGGTAATGCCGGGGCACATGGTAAATGCCTGCTATAACCCTAACAGCAATGACATTACATTCCCGGCAGCTATTTTGCAGAAGCCTTTCTACAGTCTGGCTCAGAGTGTAAGTGAGAACCTGGGCGGAATCGGGGCTGTTATAGGCCATGAGATATCTCATGCATTTGATACTAATGGTGCTAAGTTTGATGAAAAGGGTAACCTGAAAGACTGGTGGCTTGAAGAAGACTTTAAGGCTTTTGAGGAACTTACAAAAGCCATGACAGAGCAGTTTGATGGAATTCCTTTCCACGGCGGAAAGGTCAGCGGAGAGCTTACTGTATCAGAGAACATCGCAGATAACGGTGGTATGGGGGTTACTCTTGAGATCATGCATACTCTTCCTGATGCAGATTTTAAGGCTTATTTTGCAAACTGGGCCAGAATCTGGTGTATGAAGGCAAAAGAAGAAATGATCCAGCTGCTTTTGGCAAGGGATGTACATGCACCTGCTCCTATTCGCGCCAATATTCCTCCAAGGAATTTTAGCGAGTGGTATGATGCTTTTGACGTAACAGATAAGGATCAGATGTACATTGCACCTGATAAAAGAATCAGTATTTGGTGATCTGATTGGTTTATGGGAAAATAAAGTGAGGTTTTGACATGGACTACATTCATACAGTGCAATACTATGAGACAGACAAAATGGGGATCACCCATCATTCCAACTACATCAGGTGGATGGAAGAGGCAAGGGTAGATTTCCTTTCCCAGATAGGCTGGTTTTAAATCCATTTGATGTTCATTGATGGTCAGGCTATCTCGGATCTGATGATTGGGGATGGAACGGAAACAATTTTTGAGAAAAAATATTAGAAGGATATTTAGATGAGAAAAGCACGTTCGGAAAAAGAAGCGGCAATGAGGGAGAAGATGATCCCTGAACTATATGCCAATGAATACAACAGTTTTATTGGATTTGAAATTCTGGAACTGAGTTCAACCTATAGCAAGGCCAGAATCAAGGCTGATTCAAGACTTCATAACACTTATGGAAGTATCCACGGCGGAGCACTGCTTTCCTTTGTAGATGCCATGGCCGGAGCAACAGCCAGCATGAGCGGTTACTACGCAACTACCGTATCTGCCAACCTTAACTTTCTGCTTCCCGCAGTAAACACTGAGTTCATCTACTGTGAATGCATGAAACTCAAAACCGGAAAGCATATTCTGGTATTTGACATAAGAGTTACTGATGATGAGGGCAACCTGCTCGATAGTGGAGAGTTCTCCTTCTTTGCCAGCAAGGTTCCGGTTCTGGGGGATAATCTGAAGTTCGGAGAATAAATATCTCTAAATATATATGAAGCCGTAGCATTTTTTTTATATGAAAAAATGCTGCGGCATTGTGTTAGGGAGGTCCCTTCGGTGTGTGGGGCCGAAGGGATGTGTGTTATGAATATGAAAAAGTGTTGTGTGGGGTCAAGAAGTTTTGTTCTTCTTGATGGTTTTATATTACGTTACGAACTTTAAATGAAACTTAAAATGTTGTGAAAAAATTGTGACGAGATTTGACTAACAGTTCCGTTAGCAGTTCCCGGTAAGTGAAAAAGTAACTTCGATTAATAACCCGTTCCATGATAAAAAAAGAGAGAAAAGAGATAGAAATGGGATAAGAAATGCATTGAATATTTTGACGAAATCATTTTACAATTAAATAATTCTCGTCATATAAAAGATGGTAGAAGGGGGCTGAGTATTATGGATAAGAAAATTATAGAGCAGAAAATCGAGCTTGTTGTGGATAAACTTCTTAATCTCGGAGGAGCTGACTACGAGCAGGATAAAAAGCTATCCGTAGAAGAAATTATCAAATCCGGAAAGTGCGCTCGTGACTATGGTATTGAAGAGTGGGACTGGCCTCAGGGAGTTGGACTTTACGGGCTGTTTCTTTTGCAGAAATACAGAGGTACTGATGAATATATGGATTTCTTTGTGAACTGGTATGAAAGAAATCTTGAAATAGGACTTCCTTCCAGAAATATCAATACATCATGTCCATACCTTACACTTGTAAGCATTCTTGATAAGATGCCCAATAAGGAAAAATATGAGAAGTTATGTCTGGATCAGGCAGAGTTTCTTATGAATGAACTTCCCAAAACCAAGGACGGTGGATTCCAGCATGTAACAAGTGCTATCGGTGACAGAAACGGTGTTATGCTGAATGAAGGTCAGATTTGGGCGGATACCTTGTTTATGGCAGTTCTTTTCCTCCAGAAAATGGGCATCAGATATGACAATTCAGCATGGAGAGATGAGGCAACTCACCAGTTTTTGGTTCATATAAAATATCTGTATTCCAAAACTACAGGTCTTTTTTATCATGGCTTCAGTTTTGAGAGAAATGACAACTTTGGCGGAATCTATTGGTGCAGAGGAAATTCATGGTTTACGCTCGGAGTGACACTTTTCCTGGAAGATGCTGATTACCTTGATAATGGTGTAAGGCAGTTTATTGTTGATACTTTTGTGGATCACGCAGAAGCGCTTAAAAAGTATCAGGGAAAAAGTGGACTTTTCCATACAGTTATAGATGACAACTCATCTTACGAGGAAGTTTCAGGAACTGCAGCTATGGCAGCAGGGCTTTTGCGTGGCGTAAGACTCGGAATCCTTTCAGATGCGTATAAGGAATGCGCGCAAAAGGCTGTTGCAGCTATCTGTGACAATGTGGATTCTGATGGAACAGTTCTTAACGTGTCCGCAGGAACTGCGATGGGCATGGACGCTGAGCATTACAAGAATATTCAGATCCGTCCTATGGCCTATGGACAGTCCCTTGCTTTGGTAGCTCTTTGCGAGGCGCTGTTGTAAAAGAGGCTTTCGCTTGATAAAAGGTCGTACCAAATCCGGGGAGGGGATTATATGCAGTCAGGTAAATTGACTATGGGGAAAAATGCTACGGACAGGATTTCATATAAGCTTCTTGTGACTATCTGCATCAGTGGTCTGGTTGGAGTATTCATGGTTATCATGCTGATCAATACTTTCTTTATCATGCGATCTAACAGTCGTGAGATAGCAGAGCAGGAAGCCACACTTACAACGCAGCACATGGTGGCAAATGTGGAGGAAAAGCTTGAGAATATGAGGCAGTACTACCTCTATGCCGCCATGGATGATAATCTTGTCTGGTTTATCAATAACCGAATGTCATATTCCGATTACACACACTACAAGGCAATAGATGCCGCACTGGGCAATAATGCAATGTTTCCCAATTATTTCAATAACTATGTTATTGTCAACGTCAATAACAACAGAGTTATAAGCTCCAGAGGAATCTCGGATCTTACCCAGATAATCAATAAAGATGAAATAATGGGAATGTACGAGGAAAATACGCTGAAGGTCAATAGGGGAAACTGGGTCTACAAAGCAGATGGCACGCATGTTGAGAGCACAGACATTCAGTATCATGATTCTGTAGACACCAAGGGACTTAACTTCGTTTTAAATCTTCCAATAGGTATTTATTCTCCCAAGGGATTTCTTTTGGTAAATATAAATACGGAAGCTTGGAAAAAATGGATGTGGGATTACATCAGCATCTCGGGTAAAGCGATAGCTGTACTTGATGAGAATGGTGATGCCATATACACATCGAACCCGGAGTTTTCAGAGAGCTGTCGAAAAAAGCTTTTTTCCCAGCAGCCGTTTAAGGCTGACATAATGAAGGTGGACGGTGCCAAAGAAATTGTATCGGGATATAAATCAAGTATTTTGGGATGGACATACTTTGTTGCTTATGACTATGGCGTGTTCCTGGGAACTACTTCAAAGCTGATGATAGAATTTTTGATTGCTATATCAGCACTTGCTCTGCTTAGCTTTGTTTCTCTGAGAAATATGCTCTATCAGCCTGTAAAGCGTCTGATAAAAGAGGTTACAGAGGAGGACGCACCTACAGTTACAGGAAACGAATTAGAATTCCTGGCAGGACAGTTTACTAATCTGAAAAAAGATAAAGAGGCTCTCAATGAAGCTATGTCCCAGCGACGGGAAAAGATGGCGGAACTGTTTGAGATGCGTCTTAACAGAGGAGCTGTTTCTGCAGAGGACGAATGGGAGGAATATATCAGGGTTCTGGGACTTACCAGCCACAAGCTATATGCCTCAGTAGCCATAATATTGAATCTTAAGGATGTTGATGCTACGGAAGAAGAGATAAACGAGGATGCAATATGTCTGACTCTGGCGGAGAATCTTCCGGAGAAACTCAAAAAAATCCCTTGGCTGCCGCTTATATACGACTCCTGTACCCTGTGCTGTATTTTTGCGGAGGATACAGAAGAAGCGTTGATGGAACAGATCTCTTTGTATTACCGTGAGATAAAAGAGTTTGCACTTTCTGCTTATGGTTATCAGCTGCAGATGGGAGTCAGCGAAATCCATACGCTATACAGACATCTGGGAAGAGCTCATCATGAATGCGTTTATGCTCTGATGCAGGAAAACATGGAGATCGAGCAGAAAGAAAACAGTGACGATTGCCGTTTCTATATCGGAGCTGTTCAAGCCAACACAGATGGCATAAACATTCAGAAGTATGAAAAAGAGATCTGCGATAGCTTAAAGGCTATGGACAAGGGACAGTGCTACAGGCTCTTGGAAGAATTCGCTGATCAGCTTAGAACTGTAAGGGAATGGGCTGTTGCTTCGATTTATTTTTCATCACTTATAGACAGCATCATGATGGAAGCAATCAATATGAAGATTGATATTCTTTTGCTGTGTCCTGAGGGGATGACTAAACTGTATCAGGAGATCATGGAAGCCGGCGATGTAAAAAGAGTTCGCAAGAACATGAAAAAAATGCTCATAGATCCCATACTTCTTGAACGGAGCAAGCTTTTTGTGAATGGTAACTACCAGATGATGGAAGCCATTGAAAAGAAGCTTGTGGAATCCAGAGGCAATATAACTCTCAATGAATGCGCATTTGAATTAAATGTCACGCCTACTTATATCTGGAAACTGTTAAAAACTGAAAGAGGCAAAACTTTCAGTGAGTATCAGGAAGAAATAAAGATAGAAGAAGCAAAAAAACTTTTGCAGTCCAATAAGTCAGTATCGGATATCTCATCTGAACTGGGGTACACAAATCCACAGAATTTTATACGATTCTTTAATAAAGGAACCGGAATGACTCCGGGAAAATATCGTAAGCTGATTTTGGGTTCTATATAATTAAATGTAACTAAATATAACTAAATATAATCACTTTCAAAAGTATCATTTTCTTTTTTAACTGATAATCAGCTGATTAGAAAATGATACTTTTGTGCATTATTACTAAAATGCAGCACTTAAAACTAGTTGAATAGTGCAAAAGAAATATGATTATAGATGTTACAGAAATAATTACCTATCATAAATGCATAAGCAAAAAAACGCTGAAAAAAAGAAAAGAGGAGAAGGAGGAGATATGGCAAAAGCAAATAAGCAGCTGATCAAAATGGCTGATGGAACAGTTTTCGAAGCCAACAGAACCAGCAATGCAAAATATTTTAAGCAGCACATATGGCTTTACTTGCTTATTCTGCCGGGACTCATTTATATGATAATGTTCCGGTATGTGCCAATGGGAGGTCTTGTAATTGCATTTAAAGATTACAGCCCATTTAAAGGACTATGGGGTAGCCCCTGGGTAGGATTTGCGAACTTTACAAGATTTTTTAGCAATAATGATTTCAGTAAACTGTTGATCAATACTCTGGGGATCAGTTTACTGCAGCTGGTATTGTATTTCCCAGCACCGATCATTTTGTCTTTATTCTTAAATGAAGTAAGACACAACGTATATAAGAGAGTAGTTCAGACCCTTGTATACATTCCGCACTTTGTTTCCTGGGTTATCATCGCCAGCCTGACCTATCAGTTATTTAACGTGACAGACGGTGTATTCAATATACTATATAAGATGATGACCGGAAGCAGTTTCGATATCCTTTCAAAAGCATCAACATTCTGGGGACTGATCGTTGGACAGGATATCTGGCGTGAGACAGGCTACGGTACAATAGTTTTCCTGGCTGCGCTTTCCGGTGTTGATCAGGAGCTGTATGAGGCAGCTAAGGTTGATGGCGCCGGACGTTGGAGACTTATGTGGCACATCACTCTTCCTGCAATCAGAGGAACGATCATCATGATGCTCATATTAAGGGTTGGAGGAATCCTGAACACAGGATATGAGCAGATATTCCTTATGAGAAATGATCTGAATATATCAAGAGCTGAGGTATTTGATACCTACATTTATACAAAGGGTATTAAAAACGGAATGTATTCCTTCTCCTCTGCAGTAGGTATGTTTAAATCAGTTGTGGGAATGATTCTGGTTATAACATCTGACAGAGTCGCAAAATGGTTTGGAGAAAGCGGAATATATTAAAAGGGAGGAGAAAACATGCCGAATACTAAGTTTCAAGACGGTGTGAAAGTAAAGAAAAGTCTCGGCGACAGAATTGTCGACGTGATCATATACGTTGTACTTGGAATGATTGCCATCAGCACAATCTTACCCTTCCTCTATGTATTTGCAGGATCCTTTGCAACAGAGAAGGAGCTGACGGAAAAAGCATTCTTCATAGTTCCATCGGTCTGGTCACTTAATGCATACAGATATGCCATTAAGACCGCCAATATTTTAAGAGGCCTGAAAAACTCAGTTATTTTGACAACATTGGGAACAGTATTGTGTATGGTTTTTTCACTTACATTTGCTTTCCCTCTTTCCAAGACACATTTCAGGGGCAGAAATTTCATTATGAACATGGTAATTGTTACCATGCTCTTTAGCGGAGGAATGATTCCTTCCTTCATCGTTTACAAGGCTTATGGATTGTACGATACCTACTGGGCACTGATACTTCCTGGACTAATCAGTCCTTTCAATATGATCATCATAAAAAAGTTCTTCCAGGGACTTCCGGTGGAACTGGATGAGGCTTCCTACATGGATGGTGCCAACGACATTCAGATTTTCCTAAAGGTTGCACTTCCTCTGTCCAAGCCTGTAATAGCATCTATTTCACTGTTTTACGGAGTAGGCTTCTGGAACGATTACTTTGGTTCCATGATCTATCTGCAGACAGCAGAGAAATATCCTATTCAGATACAGCTCAGGTCCATCATACTTCAGTCATCAACCATTGTTGACAATATGGTCAATGACTTTGATATCAACGGAACACCGCCTGACAAGGCAGTAAAAATGGCTTGTACAGTAATAGCAACAGTGCCAATTTTGTGTGTATACCCATTCGTACAGAAGTACTTTACTAAGGGCGTCATGGTAGGCGCAGTAAAAGGTTGATCCACAAACAATGAATGTAATGGGAATAAACCCTACATATATTTCACTTATAAGGAGGAAATGATATGAAAAAGAAAATTGTTAGTTTGCTTCTTACATCTGTAATGGTTATGAGCCTTGCAGCATGTGGTAGCGCAGAGACGCAGGACACTGCACAGGCAACAACAGGAGGAAATGAACCGGCAGCTACAGAGTCTGAGCCTGCTGAAACTTCAGAGCCTGCAGCTGAGAAGACAGAGAGCGCAAGCGTTGAGCGTCAAACAATTACCTGGTCTGTAATTGATGTAAATGCCGGCGTTAATGCTACCGGAGATTATGCTGATGAGATCATGCAGAAGATTGAAGACTTCTGCGGAGCAGATCTTGATATTGTATGGTATGCAAATGATGCTCTTTCAGAGAAGAATTCACTTGCACTTACAAGCCCTTCAACAATGCCTCAGATCATGTCCTGGGGCGGCACTGTAACAGGTGACGTTGTATCTGCAGCTAAGAATGGCGCTTTCGTAGACCTTAATAACTACATTTGGGATTCTTCCAAGTATCCTTATCTTTCACAGCTTTCAAAGGATGTAGCTGCAAACCTTACGGTAGGTGGAAAGCTTATCGCACTTCCTCGTACACGTGTGGTTGGTCGATATGGTCTTTCCTATCGTCAGGACTGGGCTGAGAAGCTTGGAGTTGAGCTTCCTGCAAATGCTACACCTGATGATGTTTATAAGATGATCTATGCATTTACCTATAACGATCCTGATGGAAATGGAAAAGATGACACAATCGGCATGGAGATGACATCCTACACAGGTCCTTTCGATATCATCCAGACATGGTTCGGATGCGGAAACGGCTGGCAGGAAGTTAATGGACAGCTTGTTCCTGTATGGACAACAGATGAGTACTTTGAGGCTGTTGACTACATCAAGAAGCTCTATGATGATGGCTTAATGCCTAAGGATTTCTACAGCCGTCCTACAGACTCCTGGTCAAATGGTTGTAAGACTGGCGAGAACGGTGTTTACATCGACGTTCTTGACTCCGGAAAGAGAATCTGGCAGTACTTCGAGGCAGAAGATACTTTGACACCATCTGTTGTTAACCCTGATGAACCTGCAAAGATGGTACTCTATGGTGCAGTAAACGGACACACACTTGCAACTGCAGGCTACAACGGATTCTTCACACTTTCAGCTACAACACTTGATACAGAAGAGAAGATCGAAGCTGCTCTTACAGTTCTTGACAGACTTTGCTCTCCTGAAATGCTTACACTTACACAGTATGGTCTTGAGGGTGTAAACTATGAGTACGATTCAGACGGATATATTGTAGATCTTGATAAAGATACAGAGAATGCAGATGCTGTAGCACTTGCAAACAACTATAAGGGACTTAACCAGCTGCTTACATTCCTGCCTAGTTCAGAGTCAGCTACAGGCGCAATCCCTGTAAAGTCTGATAAGTTCAGCGATGCACAGAACAACGCTTATGCTGAGGCTCTTCAGTACGCTGAAGTAAATCCTGCTCTTTCATACCTCGTAGGTTCTGATACATATTCACAGGTTGGTGCAGACCTTGATACACAGGTTGGCGCTGCAAGAACACAGTACATCTGCGGTTCAATTTCACTTGACGAGTTCAAGTCAACACTTGATTCAATCAGAAGTCAGGGATATGACACAATCATTTCAGAAGTAAACGCACAGAGATAATCACAGACTAACAAGATAATTTTGGCATCGGCATCCAGGGCGGATGTCGGTGCCTTAATTATGCACAGTGTTTTGGGGAACATCGGAAAGGACATATTATGAAGCTGCACAGAATGGAGCAAAAGGGAACCGGCACAGCGGTTTTTGGTTGCATGTGGAAAAAAGGTGAGATACCTGAGGAAAAGATATCAGAGATCGATTATTACTGCACAAATGAAAAAGGTGATGATGTGGCGCTCCAGTCCCGTGTTACAGCTTTTTGGCCGGATGGAAGTATAAAATGGACAGCCCACAGCGCAGATGCAGCTGGGCTTGGAGAAGAAATTGAACTCCGGATTGGGGAAAAGAAATCCGCAGGTGCCTCATTTCTTAAGGAGACCAAGGATTCCTATGAAATCAGCTGCGAAGGCTTTTTTGCAATAATCCGAAAGGATAGCGATGAACTTTTTGAAGTAATAAAAAGTGACAGAGAGGCTACTCTGGAACATGGAAAACCCATGCTTAAGCTGGAGGAGCCACAGGAAGGCGATAACTGTACTACACGTACTGTTCGCAATTATGTTGGAAAGATCAGAAAAATTGAGATTGAAGAAACCGGGGAAATACAGACTGTAATCCGCTATGAAGGAATTCATGTTTGTAACGCCTCTGACCGTATAGGTTCAGAGAAAATCCCCTTTATTATAAGAGTATTTTTTGGAACCGCCGCTAAGTCCATTAAGATCCAGCATACTTTTTTATATGATGGGGATGAAAACAGGGACTTTTTAAAGGGCATAGGTATCTCTTTTGAAAGCCCATTGGCGGGACCTGTTTATAATCGACATGTGAAGATCACAGGAGACCACGGAGTTTTCCATGAAGTCAGCATGCCGCTTGCTGCCTGGCGTCCAAGGCTTCCTGAAGTTTTATATGAGACCCAGATTGAAGGAAAACCTGTAACTGACGAGATTCTTAACAAGTGCGGCGATGCTGAGGTTGAAAGCCATATCCTTAAGGTTGTTGAAAACAGTCCTCATTGGGATGCCTGGTCTATAGCTCAGGACAGTGCACAGCATTTTTGTATCCGCAAAAAACTCTCCTTTGAAGATGTGTGCAGGATAGATGCGCTTCATGGAAATCGCAGCAATGGTGGATTTGCCTTCGGATCGGAAATCGGAAGCATAATGATAGGAATCAGGGACTTCTGGGAAAAATATCCCGGAGGCATAAGCGTTTCCGGACTTTCAGGAGATAGTGCCAAGGCTCAGATATGGTTCTATACACCGGAAGCCGAGAGCTTTGATTTCAGGCACTATGCCCACCGCGGCTACAATCAGGTGTGCTACGAAGGCTATGACTACAAGGGCGCGGATCCCGATGGAATCGCAGTCAGCAGTGAATGTGAAATTGCCTTTTGGGGAGAAATGATCCCGGAGGATGAGACTCTTATTAACTTTGCGGATAACGTAAATCATCCGCCTGTTTATATTGCGTCGCCGCAGTTCTACCACGAGATGGGAGCCTTTGGATACTGGTCTTTGCCCAAGAAAGAAACTGAGGTAGAGAAATGGCTTGAGGAACAGCTTGACCGCGCCTTTTTGTTTTACCAGAAGGAGGTTGAACAGCGCAACTGGTATGGACTATTTAATTATGGTGATTTCATGCATACCTATGACCGTACAAGGCATCAATGGAAATACGATGTAGGAGGCTATGCCTGGGATAATACGGAGTTGGTTCCAACCCTCTGGCTCTGGAATTATTTCCTTCGCACGGGAAGAGCAGAAGTTTTCCGCCTTGCAGAAAAACTATCCCGTCATGCCAGTGAAGTTGATGTTTATCATTTTGGAAAATATAAGGGCCTTGGCTCAAGGCATAACGTGCGCCATTGGGGCTGTCCCTGCAAGGAAGCAAGGATCGCCATGGCTGCGCACCACAGAGTCTTTTACTATCTGACCGGTGACAGAAGGCTTGAGGATATTTTTGATGAGCTAAAAGATAATGAGAACAGCTTTTTAAATAAGGATCCACTGGGGGATTTCTATGAAAAAGAGGATATGAAGCATCCAAGCCACGCCCGCAGTGGACCTGACTGGTCGTCCCTTGTATCTAACTGGATGACACAGTGGGAGAGAAAAGGTGATTCCAAATATCGTGAAAAGATAGTTACAGGCATTCTGGATCTTGAGAAAGCGCCGCTACGTCTGGCTTCCGGACCGGATTTTGAGTTTGACCCCAAAGATGTCCATCTTTATTACATTGGCGAGAGGACAACCGGTGGAACGCATTTACAGGTATGCATGGGGGCACCGACAGTCTGGATGGAGACGGCAGATCTTTTGGATATGCCAGTGTTTAATCAGATGCTTGTGGAACTTGGGCGATTTGCATTGCTTCCAAGAGACAGGCAGCTGGCGGAGTGCAATAATCTGATACAGGAAAGGGAATATACATACCCATTCATGTTCACAGGTCTGGGAGCTTATGCCGCAGCAAATATCTTAAAAGGCAACTGCGGCGGAGTGAAGCTGGGAAAAGAAGTGTTGGAAAAAGACTTTGAGAAAGAGGGCCATGAATGCGCAAGGCGTACCTGGCAGGCACTTCTTTCCTCTCTGCTTGATGAGAACAATGCGGAAGGTTTCCAGGAAAAAAGTGTACCTGATGCGGGCAATCACAGGCAGCTATCGGAAATCCCATGGATCACTACGAATTTTACAGCCCAGTGGTGCCTTAATGTCATCATAGCCCTGGACTTTATTGAAGGCGATCTTCCCAAAAAGCTTAAAGATGCAGAAAAACTGGTGGGAGAAATAGGAGATAAAGCTTTTAGAAGGGCTTAAAACTAAAGAAAAGGACGATTACATAAATGAAGCTTATATATGAGAATCCATTGTCCACTCCGGAGGATGTAAAAGATTTTGTTCTGGAAGGAAAAGCTGTTATTTCATTTGAAAATGGGCGACTTAGAATGGAAAATCAGTTATCGGAGGTTGAGGGACAAAAAGCCAACTACGTGTATTGGTGTGACAGGGAGTTTCCGGAAAACATCCGTATAGAATGGGATTTTTTGCCGGTAAGGGAACCGGGGCTGGCTATGATGTTTTTTGCTGCGAAGGGAAGAGACGGAGAAGATATATTTGATCCTTCGCTGGATGTCAGAAATGGTGAATACAAAATGTATCATCATGGGGATATAGATGCCTTTCATGTTTCATACTTCAGGAGAAAAGAGCCGGATGAAAGACATCTTCACACCTGCAATCTGCGCAAGAGCTATGGCTTTTACCTTGTGGCGCAGGGTGCGGACCCTATTCCGGATACGAGTGATATTACCACACTTTATCACATTGCAGTTAACAAGTACAAAAATATAGTGACCTTTGACATAGACAATCTGAGGATTTTTGAATTTGCAGATGACGGCGAAAGCTATGGGAAAATCCTTGGAGGCGGAAGGATTGGCTTCAGACAGCTGGCTCCGATGATAGCGGAATACTCTAATCTCAGAGTATCGGAAATTACAGAAGAAGACATCAGATGCATCGGTTTTGGTAGTGAGAGGAAATAAACATGGAACTTCGGATAGACAAGATCACAGATCAGGAGATACAGGTTTCCTGGGACCAGGTAGAGGGAGCAAAAAATTACAGGTTACTCTGGAAAGACAGAGAAAGGGTCAGTATGTCCCCCAAGGCACTTCCGCTTACATCAGAGCTTTATGCGACTTTAAAGAAAATGCCAAGAATCCCATATTACCTTACGGTACAGGCTCTTAGAGACGGAGAAGTCATTGAGGAGAGCAGAGAATTAAAGACTCCGGTTACAACGGTTTTACATGAGCAGCTGGAAAAGATTAATCGTGGTCTTGTTGCGGTGTCCACATCAGAGGGGATATTTGTCTCCTGGAGACTGTTTAAGAATGAAGTTAAAGGCAGCACTGATACAGGACTTACCGGCACAGACTTTGCTCTTTTAAAAAACGGCAATCTTCTTGCCTATGTGACAGACAGCACAAATTATCTGGACACTGAAGGCAAACGTGACGACAGATACAGCGTGGTTCCTTATGAAAGCGGCAAGGTGCCGGAAAAAGAGGAACTTCAGAAAGCTCAGGCTCTTGCAGAAGAGGTACAGGCATGGAAAAGCGGGGGAAACTATATTGATATTCCTCTCAAGATTCCGGAAGGCGGTGTTACACCTGCAGGAGAGTCTTTTGTCTACCACGCCAATGATATCAGCATTGGCGATGTGGATGGTGACGGTGAATACGAATATATTGTCAAATGGGATCCGTCAAATTCCAAGGATGTTTCTCAGAAGGGCTACACCGGAAAGGTCTATCTGGACTGCTACAAGCTGGATGGACGTCTTTTGTGGCGCCTGGATATGGGGGTAAATATAAGGGCAGGTGCTCATTATACCCAGTTTATGGTCTATGACTTTAATGGGGATGGAGTCGCTGAAATGGCGGTAAAGACTGCCCCGGGAACCTGCATGCATATTTTTGATGAAGAGGGAAAAGAGAAGGAGCAGCACTATATAACAATTCCTGAAAGTGATGTGGAAAAAAATGTCACCGACGATGACAATTATGTTTCTTCTGCAAAAGACTATGTGGAACATCTTAAAGATGTGTTCAGGAACTGGCATCTTCATCCCGAAGTAGTTAATGGCCATTGGCCTGCTACCCTTGAGGAGTGCTTTGAGATACAGCCAAAATATAAATATCCGTTGTCAGAAGCCGATGCCGGGGAACTGGCAGAGTATTTTATAAATGTGTATGCTCCGGCAAGGAGTCCCCGCAATAAATTAGATGAGTTTGAGGGTTTTATTTTTAAGGGCCCGGAGTACCTTACCATGTTTGGAGGAAATGGTGCAGAGCTTGAGACCATTCCTTTTAAATTCGGAAGAGAAGATGATGGCCTTATGTGGGGCGACTATGCCATGGCGAGGATTGAGCCCTGCAACAGAGTGGACAGATTTTTGTCGGGGGTTGCTTATCTCGACGGAGAAAGACCCTATCTCATAGTTTGCCGCGGCTATTATACAAGAACAACTCTTGTGGCCTACGACTTTTTTGAAAACAGGTTCAGAGAGAAATGGAGCATTGATTCAGGCTTCGTCCAGATGGAGAATCCATTCAATGATAACCCCCATGAGTTTATTGGCAGCGACCCGGTTTACGGAATTATTGCCGGACAGGGCAATCACAGTCTTTCAACTGCCGATGTGGATGGAGACGGATATCAGGAGATCATATACGGAGCGGCATGTATAGATCATGACGGAAGTGTTCTTTACAGCAGCTTTGATTATCTGCCAAATGGCACCTATGCAAAGCTTGGTCATGGCGATGCCATGCATGTGGCAAATGTGGACCCTGATCGCCCCGGTCTTGAGATATTTAATGTCTTTGAGGGAGCAAAGGCTGCGCCTTACGGCTTTGCCCTCAGGGATGCAGAAAACGGCAAAGTTCTATTTGGAGAGTATGCGGAAAGAGATCTGGGCCGCTGCATGATAGGAGATATAGCTCCGGAGGTTCCGGGGCTCCAGGTCTGGGTCAATGACGTTTACAGTGTAAAAGGGGAAAAGCTCGATATACCGGCACCCTCAACCAATATGAATATCCACTGGGCTGCGGATCTGACGACACAGGTAACAGACGGCAAAGAATATCTTACAGAGGAAAAGTGCGGAATTATAAGTGACATAACTCATGGAGTAATGCTAAAGCCGGAAAATACCGCCACAAACAACGGAACGAAGGGGAATCCCTGCCTTGTGGCAGATCTCTTTGGAGATTTCCGTGATGAGATAGTGCTTAGGCTCTCTGATGACAGTGCCCTCAGAATCTATATCAATACAGATATTACAGAGCACAAGCTCTTTACCCCGCTTCAGGATATCCAGTACCGTATGGGAGTTTGCTGGCAGAACAACTGCTACAACCAGCCCGGATACGTCAGCTATTATTACGCAAGCGACATGGATTTTAGTGAAGTGCTGCCGGAGCTGGATAAATAGTTTTTGTTGGAGGAAACATAAATGAAACTGTCAGATTTTGACATTAGTTTAAAGACCTTCCCGGAAAAGGCAAGAGGCTGGGAAGGAGGCGTCTATTATCCAAGGATTCCCAGGATAGAAAAAACAGAAGCCTCGGAAGATGGGGGAAAAATTAAAGTTACTTCTAAATGCTGGACTGAGACCGAGGTTACAGGGTTCGGAATATATACTTATGTCAACAGCCTGATTTTTTCTTATAAAACAGGATTAAAGAATGGCAAGTGGACCATGAAGTTTTATAATCCTACAGGGGAGACCATTTCTCTTAACTGCTATGCGGACGAAGTACTCCAGGTAAAAGATCTGGAAGTAGCGCCTGAAAGTACTGCGGAAGCAGGCTTTATAAACTGCTCCATACATGAAGTGACTACTCTGCAATTTTTTGCCTCTGATAATGCCGATAGTGAAATGGATAGTTTGGAAAAGACTTTTTACGTTTCGGATATTTCTTATGAAGAGGCCATGATGGATGAAAGTTCTGACAAGCCTACTATTTTCCTTGCCTCTGATTCCACGGTGCAGAGCTATGAACCCTTTTATTATCCCCAGACCGGATGGGGCCAGGTTTTTATTGATTATGTATGCCCATCAGAACCTGAAGAGGATCATCAGGCTCCGGATTACTGTTATCCGCAGTGCCATGTATATGAACGAAAATCTGTGAGGGTGGAAAATCGTTCCATAGGAGCCAGAAGTGCCAGATCCTTTATAGATGAAGGCAAGTGGGATGCTCTTTTAAAAAGAACTCACAAGGATGACTATGTGCTCCTGCAGTGGGCTCATAACGATGCAACTGCTGTCAGACCTAATCGATACGTGTGCCCTCAGGAGTTTGATGGGTTCCTTATGAAGTATATCGATTCTTGCAGAAGCCGCGGCATCCATCCGATCCTGGTCACGCCTGTATCAAGACGAAATTGTGATGAACATGATGGGAAATTCGTATTATCTTTTGGCGAGTACCGTGATGTGATGCTTTCTGTTTCCAAAAGAGAGCATGTTCCCTGTGTGGATCTGTGCAAGCTGAGCAACGATTATCTGAAAAAAATAGGTAATGAAGAAGCTAAAGCACTTTATCTGTGGTGTCCGTCAGGGGCATATCCTGATGGAGCCTATGCCGACGGAGTATCGGATAACACTCATTTGCAGGAATACGGCGCTAAGGTTTATGCCCGTATGGTTGCGAAGGCGCTGCTTGAGATGGAAGGCTTCCCTGAAGTTGACAGACTAAAGCGCTATCTCAACATAGACCTGATCCCTGAGAAAAAACAGATCACCGTCACAGAAAGAAAAATAGACCTGGATGTTCCTACGGGCTTTGCACTACAGGAACTTCATATAGAGAATAAGGTCGCCAATTTCCTGCTTATCTGGAACGATGTCAAGGATGCGGTTTCTTATAATGTTTACAGAAAGGGCTCTGTGGATTTTCAGTTTTTCCCTCTTCGAAGCATCACCGCAGAGGAAAAGCGCCTAAGTACAGTCCTTCCTTTCAGGTTGCCCGCTGCAGATGTATATCAGGTAAAAGTAACTGCAGTTTTTGGAGATGGAAGTGAGAGTAAAGCCAGCAGAATCATAGAGTTCAGGGCGTAGGAGGAAAGAATGCAGGAAGTGCTGGAGTTTAATGATAATTGGAAGTTTCATTTTGGAGATATAGTTTCAGTCAGGAACAGATGGGCATGGGCAAAGTCCGGCTCTTTTAACCAGGGTCCGGAAAGCCGGGACTATGATGATTCTGACTGGAAAAATGTCACTCTTCCCCATGACTTTGTCTTTGAGACAAAGCCCTACGGCTATTCGGAAAAAGAGTTTGATAAAGACAATGCAATTCCTGAGATGGAGGATGTGAATAATATTCACACCACGGCGGGTTCTTTTGATAAAAATGCAGGCTGGTACAGAAAGCATTTCTTTTTGCCCAAGGAATATGAGGGAAAAAAGCTGTATCTGATATTCGATGGAATATACAGAGATTCAACATTCTTTTTAAATGAGTTCTTCTTAGAGCGTGAGCCGGATGGCTACACCCGGATTGTGGTAGATATCACTGATACAGCGGTCTATGGCGGTGATAACATACTTTCTGTCAGATGCGATGCCAGAGAGGCACAAGGCTGGTTTTACGAGGGCGGTGGAATATACAGAGAAGCATACCTTAAGGTCGTGGAAAAAGAACACCTCGAGGAGATTTTTGTGTATGCTCAGCTTTCAGATGATCATGAAAAGGCACAGGTTAACGTATCCGGTAAAGTCTATGGTACGGATGAATTCAATCTTTTATTTGAGATAAAAGATAGCTTAGGCAAAACAGTAAAAAGAGCCGGCGACGAGGAATGCGATTATACCTATCTTCCTGAGGAAGGATGCCACTTCTTTAAGACTAAGATAACGATGGAAAAACCTGAGTTGTGGTCCGTGGATGCGCCACAACTCTATGAATTTGTTTGCAGTTTAAAGACAGATGAGGTTAAAAACGAGGTGAAAAGCGCCTTCGGAGTCCGCTCTGCTGTATTCGATAATGAAAAGGGCTTTTTGCTGAACGGCACTCAACTTAAGATCAAGGGAGTATGCTGCCACCAGAACCACGGAGGCCTTGGAAATGCAGTGCCTAAGGAAGTAATGCGCTTTCGCATAAAAAAGCTCAAGGAAATGGGAGCCAATGGATATCGCGGAGCTCACTATCCACTTACAGAGTCTTTTCTCGATGTCTGCGATCAGGAAGGCATGCTGGTGATGCTGGAAACAAGACTTTTATCCAGCGCTAAGCCTGATATGTGCGAGCTGGAAAGGATGGTAAAACTCGGAAGAAATCATCCTTCAGTAATAATCTATTCCATAGGAAATGAAGAGGCCCAGTCCCAGGCTACTGTTCAGGGTGCCCGAATTGCCGGGACCATGATGGATTATGTGAAAAGACTTGATCCCTACAGACCGGTTACAATGGCTCTTTTGATGCTGGATATGAAAACAAATACTTTGATCCTGGATTATAAAGTCCTGGAGGATATCTCCAAACAGCTGGACGTGGCCGGATATAATTATCATAGTGACCTTTATGAAAAATTTCATCAGGAATACCCATGGCAGCCCTTTATCTGCACAGAGCAGGGAACTTTTAAATCAACCCGTGGATGCTACAGGACTGATAATGAAAAGTGTCATCTGGCGATCAATGAAAGAAGACCTTATTATATGCTGGGAGCACAGAGGTGGAGAGATTGCATGCCTGACTGGGTGAGCGGTCTTTTTATCTGGACAGGCTTTGACTATTACGGAGAACCTACACCTTTTGCCTGGCCAGCCATAAGCAGCCAGTTCGGAGCTATGGACCTTTGCGGCAATCCCAAGGATTTTTACTACTTTTATAAGGCCTGGTGGACAAACGAAGATGTGATCCATGTTTATCCGGATATGAATCAGGAACCCGGACAGGAACTGGACTATTATGTTTTTTCCAATGCAGAGGAAGTGGAGCTTATACTTAATGGTGTAAGCCTTGGAAAAAAGAAAATGCCAAAGGATGATTATCTGGTTTGGGAAAAGGTAGTTTCACAAAAAGGCAGCATGGAAATAGTGGGTTACAGAGATGGGGCCATAGTCATGCGAAGTGTCAATGAGACCGCAGACGCTTCTTCTGCCCGGATTCAGGTTGACGAGGAGTTCAGAGAAGATGATATAGTCATAAGGAAAATATCGTTAGTTGATAAAAACGGCAATATTGTGCCAAACGCAGATGTGAGATTTGATATACCTGCTGAGTGGGGATTGTTACTTGGAGCATCCAATGGAAATCCAACTGATCATACTGCAGGGAAAGCCGGATTTGTGTACACTTTCCATGGTCTGGCGCAGGTTATAACAAAAGAGATGAGGGATGTGGAAAAGCCCTGATTAATTTTGTATTGGTATGTACAATATCTTTTTACTCAAATTAGCACTCTCTGTTGACGAGTGCTAATTCCGGTGTTATACCATAGGTAGAACAAAGGAACAGAGAAGACCGTTAGGACTTTAAGTTTCCAATGATCTGAACCCTCCGTCCCAATGCTCAATAACAGTTAATCAATTGTTTTTGTGCAAAGGAGGTAAGCATTATGTTAGCACCTAGTATTTTTGAAGAGAATTTTATGGATGACCTTTTTGGATTCCCATATATGAGGGAGTTCGACAACATGGAGAAAAAGCTTTATGGCAGAAAAGCTTCAAGGATGATGAAGACAGATATCAGGGAGAAAGATGACAACTACGAAGTTGCAATTGACCTTCCGGGCTTCAAGAAAGAAGAGATTGAAGTTGAGCTGAATGATGGCTACATCACAATCTCAGCATCCAAGGGTCTTGATAAGGACGCCAATGATAAGAAAGGCAGACTCATCCGTCAGGAACGCTACGCAGGCGCAATGCAGAGAAGCTTCTATGTTGGTGAGAACATCGAGAAGGAAAATATTGAGGCAACTTATAGACACGGTGTATTGACGCTGACAATTCCTAAGAAGGCTGTAGAAAAGAAGATTCCGGAAAAGAATCTTATAGCGATTGAGGGATAATGGAATAGCGGCTCCTTTTGAATGAGGGGTGAGCTGAGAATAGAATAATGACCTTACAGAAACTACGCTATCGGCAAACGGTAGCGTAGTTTTTTGTAGGCGCGAGCATGTTGCGAGTAAAATGCTATTTCATTATAATTTAGGAAACTGCAAAAGGAGTTGTAAGAAAAAATGACAATAGATGAAATTATCGCAATCGTGAAAGATGCGGGCAACATACTTCTGACTGCTAAGCGCCCGAAAATCATGGAAAAGTCCGGTCATGCAAACTTCGTGACTGAGACAGATGAAAAAGTGCAGAGATTTCTTGTGGAAAAGCTAAAGGCAGTACTTCCCGAGGCAGAATTTCTTGGAGAAGAGGACGGCCAGGACGTTTTTTCATCCAAGATGGCAAGCGGATACTGCTTCGTTATTGACCCGATAGATGGAACATCAAATTTCATCTATGAGTATAGGCCATCAGTCATATCCGTGGGACTACTTAAGGACGGACAGCCCTACATGGCAGTAGTCTACAATCCTTATGACGACATGATGTTCTCTGCAACAGCAGGTCAGGGCGCATACCTTAACGGCGAAAAGATAATGTCCTCAGAGGCGCCTCTTTCCGATCAGCTGGCATGCTTTGGAACAGCGCCCTATTATGAGGAATACAGAGACAGATCTTTTGACATTGCTAAAAAACTCTTGCCTCAGTGCGTTGACCTTCGAAGATCAGGAACCGCAGCCTGGGATATGTGCTGCGTTGCCCTGGGAAGATGCGGCTTGTACTTTGAACTGAAGATCCAGATATGGGACTACGCGGCAGCAGCGCTTATCGCCAAGGAAGCCGGATGCAGCGTAACCGACATCGAAGGAAATCCACTCTCATACACCGGTGCTTCATCTGCGCTTTGTATGGGAAGAGGCGTAAAAGAAATACCGGAGTGTTTCAGATAAGAACTTGTGAGGTAATATAATGAATATCCAGATTTTTGGAACTAAGAAATGCAATGACACAAAGAAGGCGGAGCGTTTTTTCAAGGAGCGCAACATCAAATATCAGTTCATTGATTTGAAAGAGAAAGGCATGAGTAAGGGCGAGCTGACTTCAGTTGCAAATGCTGCTGGCGGCGTGATGAGCATGGTCAATCCAGATGCCAAGGACAAAGACACAGTGGCGCTGATCCAATATATTGCAGACGAGGATAAGTTCGACAAGCTATTGGAAAATCAGCAGATCATTAAAACGCCTGTTGTTAGAAATGGCAGACAGGCGACACTGGGATATCAGCCTGATGTCTGGAAGAAGTGGGGATAAGAGACTGTTAGGTCGCAATCTTTTTTGCAAAAAACGGAGAATAAACCGCCGGAATGCGCTGAAATGATTATGTATTACGGCGAACATGGGGCATACAACAGACTCAAGAATAAGATAAAATAATTTGCTAAAGACAGCAAAAGGAAATAGAAACATGAAACGAATTGATTTTGAAAATGGCAGCACCTTTAGTAATATTCTGGCTACGGCAATTCCAATGCTGGTGGCCCAGATTATAAATCTTCTTTACAACATAGTCGACCGCATGTACATTGCCCGTATACCCGAGATTGGTACCATGGCTCTGGGTGCTGTGGGCCTTTGTTTTCCTCTTGTAATACTCATAACCGCTTTTACAAATATGTATGGAAGCGGTGGCGCACCACTTTTTTCCATCGCCAGGGGGCAGAAGGATGAAGCTAAAGCTTCGAGGATCCAGGATACGGCATTCTTTTTGATCCTTGTAACCGGCGTTGCTTTGATGATAATAGGAGAAGTGTTTGGAAAGCCCATATTAAGGCTGTTTGGCACATCGGACGCCTCTATGATCTACGCGCTTCCCTATCTTAGAATATATCTTCTTGGTACCGCCTTTTCCATGGTAGCCACTGGCATGAACCCCTTTATCACTGCCCAGGGCTTTGCTACGGTGGGCATGACTACTATCCTTGTGGGAGCTGTAGCCAACATAGTATTGGACCCGATCTTTATTTTTGTATTCGGCCTTGGACCTGAAGGAGCGGCAATAGCAACGGTAATCTCTCAGGCTCTTTCAGCAATTTACGTTCTTCGATTTTTCTTTGGAAAAAAATGTGCCATCAGCCTGCATCTGATGAACCGCGAAAAGATCTCGCAGTGCGGAGGCACAGCCAAAAACATTATTGCTCTTGGTAGCGCAGCTTTTATCATGCAGTTCACCAACGCAATGGTTCAGGTGTCCTGCAACAGCGTGCTTGCAAAGGTTGGAGGAGATCTGTATGTTTCCGTGATGACCATGGTCAATTCCGCAAGACAGATGATGGAGACACCAATCCTTGCCATAGCGGAGGGTACCTCGCCTATCATCAGCTACAACTACGGCGCCAGACGTTTTGACAAAATAAAAAGATCCATAGCAATAATGGTGGCTATGGACCTTTTGTATACCACGGTTGTATGGCTATTCATCAGGATTTTCCCGGAGGTTGTGATCGGTATATTCAGCAATGATAAGACTATCCTTGCGGATGCAGTACCTGCTTTTAACCTGTATTTTTCCACCTTTATTTTCATGACATTCCAGCATTCAGGACAGGTGGTGTTCAAATCTCTGGGAAGAAAAAAGCATGCTATTTTCTTTTCACTTTTCAGAAAAGCCTTTATTGTTGTGCCGCTGACTTATATGCTCCCGTATCTTTTCCACATGAGAACCGACGGCGTTTTTGCAGCAGAGCCCATCAGTAACGTGGTGGGAGGCACTGCATGCTTCGTGACGATGCTGTTTACAGTTCGGGCGATGGCTAAAAATCAGGAATGAAATAAAAAACAGTGGGGACGGTTCTTTCCAGCAAGCCTTTGTGCCTGCCAAGAATCGTCCCCACTGGCTGGTTGAATCGTTCGATGGTTGATGATGAAAGGTGAGGATTCCGGGAAAGCTATCGCAGACCATGTAAAAGATATATACCCGGTGGCGACAGATTCACAGATAAAGAGGCTGCTTGGAAGCCGGAGATAGGAAAGGAGAAACGGCGATGAAAATATACGATATTTCTCAGGAAGTGTTTGGGTGCGTGGTGTTTCCGGGAGATCCGGCTCCGGAAAGAAAAATTCTAATGAAAATAAGCGACGGCGCAGTGTGCAATCTTACTGCGTTCAGCATGTGTGCGCACAATGGCACCCATGTTGATGCTCCATACCACTTTTATGAAGAGGGAAAAAAGATAGATGAAGTTGCCCTGAATAAATTCGTAGGGTACGCGTACATGACAGAATGCGAGGGCGATATTTCAGCAAAAGATGCACAGAATATTTTATCCAGAGCAAAAGAGGCTTCGAAAAAAGCCGGTGCCTCTGTAGACGCTGACAGGAGGATTCTGATAAAGGGGAAGGCAGTGCTGACAGAGGAGGCTGCAAGAATATTTGCTGACGAAAAGATTCTTTTGTATGCAAATGAGTCGCAGACTGTGGGACCTGAAGATGCTCCCAAGGCAGTGCATTTGATAATGCTTGGTGCAGAGATAGTTCTTTTGGAAGGGATTCGTCTTTCAGATGTGGAAGAGGGGATATATGTCCTGAACGCCGCTCCAATAAACCTTGGAGAATCGGATGGAGCGCCATGTAGAGCGATTCTGATGGAGATTTAACATTTCTCCGACCGAAAACCTGATATTTCTCCGATTGAAAATCGAATATTCTTCCGATTTGGGTTTTTGTGAAATGAAAAAAGTCAAGTCTCATAATTTTTTTCTTCCAATGATAAAATTGAAAAAGATTTTACAGGGGGAGAGTTATGAGTCAATTTAATGCAGATGTTACATTAAGAAATCAGGATGAGGAGATGCAGACCTTTGGTCCGGCAGATAACAGGATGTTGGACTACGATGATCAGCCCTATGGCGATGACAACGTACTGGTCAGAGCATCAAAAAGAAGAGCGCTTCTTTATTCTTCATCACAACTTTAAGAAATCCAAAGGAAAGTCAGGGCAACCTGGCTTTTTGTTTTATCTGTCACGGGGGATGTTTCTGGCTTTTCTTGATATCAGAATCCGTAATTGACGATATTTTTGACCTTTGTTATAATATCCGTAATTAACGATATTGGAGGTCGGTTATTATGACTATTGGACAACGTGTCTTTTACATATTAGAAGAGAAGCATATGACTCAGAAGGAATTCTCTGATAGGACAGGTATTGCTACTACGACTATCAGTGACTGGCGTAAGAAGAATACTAATCCCGGTTCGGATAAGATAATGGTAATATGCTCTGCGTTGGAGGTATCTCCGGAATTTCTTTTGTCTGGAATATCTGAAGATAGTGAGAGAGGGCAAAACGTTGATTATATGGTAATTCCGAAGGGAACTGAGGAACGAGAGTTGCTTGAGATGTTTGGAAAAATGGATTTTGTTGAGCGTGCTCATATAATGGAGTATGCACATAAGATAAAAGAGCGAAAATCAAACTATCTTAATTCAGTCGACAAGAAGTCAATGGTTAAGATTGCGGAGTTTTGCGATATAGAAGTTTTTATTGATTCTGAGTTTGAAGGCGAGCCTGCAGTCGATATAAATTATATTGATGAAGATGTGAGAGGAAATCTTGGAATACTGGATGGAAATATTATTGGTGACTTTTCTAAGTATGTTCGCCCGGTGATTGAGGCATGGTACAAGGATAACAAAGCTCAATTGCTATCTATTTGGAATAATAAAAAGATACAGGCTATACCTGCGTGGGAGTGATCAGATGGCATGTAATATAAAATGTAAAATACTCGGATATGAGATATGCACGTTTGATCAGGAAGGCACGTTATTTTACTCGGATCCGATTGTGGTAATCAGAAAAGAAAGTTTTACGGAGATATATAATCTTCAAAAACACGATCATGAGATTGGGGATAGGATAAAGAGAGATATTACAAGAGAAACGGTATATGAATTTATCAATGATAGTTTTATAGACAAGTGAATATGAGTTCTTGGATAAAATTACAGAAATCCGCACTTGCTGCGGGTTTCGTGAGTACATGATTCAAGAGTCAACCAAGCCCTGCGACGTTAGTCGCCTTCAAATGGCTTGGTTGATACATTCTTGGATTTTATATCCAAGAATGTATGAGTTCTTAGATGATATTACAGAAACCCGCACTTGCTGCGGGTTTCGTGAGAACATGATTCAGGTGGCAAACAAGCCCTTCGACGTAAGTCGACTGGAATAGGCTTGTTTGCTGATATCTTGAATGTTTCATTC
>JAFPVA010000181.1 GCA_017413105.1 Butyrivibrio sp.
GAAGGGGCTTCAGCATTCAGGCTGTATTATCAGTCTGTTCTTCCAATGTCGAGACCTATATTACTTACCGTTGGCATATTTGAAGCTTTTTCATACTGGAATAGCTGGTACGAGAATCTCATCTATACGGATTCAGCGCACAGCGAGCTGTATATGTTGCAGTACATTTTGTACAACATGGAAAAGAGTGCGTCTTACATTACATCTAATGAGAACATAAGTGGTGCTGTTATGGGCGATGTACCTACGCAGTCACTCAGAATGGCATTGGCCAGTCTGATAATTCTGCCTATAATAATTGTTTACCCATTTTTTAGAAGATTTTTTGTCAGAGGGTTGACTGCTGGCGGTGGGAAATGAAGAAAAGATGTAGATGAAGTATATGAAAGCAACAGGAGGGGATAAAAGGTATGAAATACAGTGTTGACACCTACAGACTTTATCAGAGCGAAAAGCGCTTTGCACATACTGTTCGCATCCATGTAAGAATGAAGGAGCCTGTGGATATTGATGTCCTTGAGCAGGCGGTAAATACTGCTATCAGGCGCTATCCTTACTTTGCTGTAAGAGTTTCTGTTGATGAGGACGGTGGATACGTTCTTGTACCGAATGATAAGAGAATAGTTGTTATGCCTACAGCAGAGAAAATGCCAAAGGTTGGTAGTGATGCAGTAAACAACCACCTTATTTTGGTGGATTGTTCGGGGAATGATATTTTTTTTAACATAAGTCATACAATGTGCGGTGGAAAGGGATTTCTTCCGTGGGTTATGACAAATGTGTATGAGTATGTCAAAGAAAAATATAACGTGGAACCATATGCACCGGAAGTCAGAAAACCGGATGACGATCTGCTCCCAGGGGAAACATCAGAACCCACGATGGATATGTTGACAACAGAAGCGCCAGTCTATAAGAGAAAGTTCCAGAAGGCGCCTGTTCTTGGTCTGGACTATCTTAACGGGCTTTTTAATCCATTTAAAAGAAACCCTAATTATACGGTTCTTACAGTTGATCAAAATGATCTTCTGAAAGTCATAAAGGCTAATGATTCCAGCGTGTTGTCCTTTTTCTTTATTATTTTTGCAAGGGCTTTGGACAGAGTGTTCCCTGAAAAGGACAGAGTGATAGTAGCAGAAGCTGCGCATAATATGCGCGACAGCGTGGGACTTCCCAATACACACTGCGACTTCTTGAGTCACGTGTATGTGGATTATGACAGGGATGACCTGAAGGGAGATCTGGAGAAATTAGGGACAAGAACCAGAGGGCAGATGATCCTCCAGACTGATCCGTCTGTCAGCCATGAGCAGGTAAGAAAGCTGTTTGAGCTGTATGAAGCGGTGGACAGGGAGCATGGGCTTAAAGCAAAAAGAAAGTATATGGCAGACAATAGCCTTGCTACAGGTAAAGATGCCCAACATGGTAGTTTTATAGCAAACTACACAGGACAGATGGACTGGGGAGAACTTGCCGATTACGTTGAGTTTTATGTATTTATCATCGAGGGACATTTTACAGTAGAAATAACAGCTATGGCAGACAAGATTTTTGTTGGCTTTATGCAGCTGATAAACACTGATAAATATATCAATCTACTGCGGGAAGAGTTGGACAGGGTTGGGGTTCCATGTACAGTAGAAGGACCATTTCCCAAACGGTTGCCAAAACATGAACTGCCTGCAAAATAATATTTTTTAATAGCAATTAGAAAGATTAATCTATGAAACAGAATGACAAGAGAGTAATAGACAGATTTATAGAACTTGCGTTGGTAGACGGAGAATCATTTAATGAACGGATGGTTGCTGACTATCTTGTGGCGGAGTTTCAAAAGCTGGGAATAAAACTTTGCGAGGATGATACAGCCGGTAAGATTGGAGGTAACTGCGGAAATCTATATGGATTTGCGGAGGGGCGGGGAAAGTATGCAGACTCTGAGCCTATTCTGTTCTGTGCACATATGGACACCGTATCTCCGGGGAACAATAAGAAGATCATATTAAATGACGGCGGAACAATCACAAGCGATCATACGACTGTCCTGGGAGCA
>JAFPVA010000182.1 GCA_017413105.1 Butyrivibrio sp.
AATTTTATTGTAAAACTAATTGCGAGATGCATTTATAGAAAACGTGTTGTCTTCCGTTTGAGATGGTCAGCATGTTCATTCCTTGATTTTAGTAAAATATTCCATAGAGGTACACTTTATGAGTGTCCTGACACAGTCCGTGCTACAAAATACGGGCATCCTATGGAACAATTCGGGCAGTAGTCCGGCATCGGTCGCATATCTGATAGACATTCTAAGAACTTCTAAGAACCAATACGTTTCATGAGATGGAAAAAATCCCGACACTGAAGTCAACAAGCAAGTAAACCCCAGTAAAATCAAGGGTTTCAAGTGGTAAAAGGAACTTAGGTACCACAAAAGTGCCACAATAGTTCCAATTGTAGATGCAGAACAGTACATGATAATGCATTTACTCCTTGGGTAGTCAATCAAATATTTTGCAAAATTAAGGACACTTTCTAAAAGAGAAATCTTTTGAGAGTGTCCTTTTTGTTATGGTCAAAAATACATTTACAAGGAGGAGATGCCATGAAAATAAGTACAGCGATAGGTGCAGGCAGAGCGATTATGATGATAACCGTTCCCGAACTAAGACAGAGACTATACCCAATTAGAGGAGGAATGAACGAGTATGTTAAAAGTAAGAGTTTCGGGACCGACCTACGAGCTGAAAGATTATCTGGAACACATGGAAAAAGACAAGGTGTACCAGATCACAAGCCAATCCAAGCCCTTAAAGAATAAGGGTACCAACAAGATCTTCCGAGTATTCTCGGATGTGGACAAAAGAACAAAAATAGAAGCCCGCAAAAGGCAGGGCAACAGATAAAAAAAGAACAGGAGGAACGGTTATGGCTAAAGTAATCGCAGTAGCTAATCAAAAAGGGGGTGTCGGGAAGACAGCGTTGGCAAGCAATTTGAGCGTTGGTCTTGCCATGAATGACAAAAAGGTATTGGTCATTGATGCTGATCCCCAGGGAAATTTAACATCCAGTCTCGGTATAGATAATGCGGATGAACTGGAGAACACTCTTGCTTCTTTCATAGAGCGTGAGATAAATGAGGATCCGATAGATCCTGCGGAGTATATTCTCCATAACGATGAAGGCGTGGATCTCATGCCGTGCAATATAAAGCTTGCCGGTATGGACTATATGATAATGAACGCACTCAGCAGAGAACATTTACTGGATGCTTTCGTATCAAGCGTCAGGGACGAATACGATTATATCCTAATCGACTGTTCACCCAGCCTTAATCTTGTGACCATAAATGTTCTGACAACAGCGGATTCTGTGATCATTCCGGTGGAAGCATCGTATCTCTCAATGGCAGGTCTTCAACAGCTGCTTGCGTCGATAGGCTCTACCAAGAGAAAGCTCAATCGTAAGCTGGAGGTTGAGGGCATAGTTATCAATAAGGTAAATACCCGTACCAACCATGAGAAAGATATCATAGAAAAGCTCCGTGAAGCCTATGGCAGTCAGATAAAGGTATTTGATGTGATGATACCGGAGTCCGTAAGGGCAAAGGAATGTACTGCATACGGACACAGCATATATAAGCATGATCCTAAGTGCAAGGTCGCAAGGGCGTTTGAAGAACTGACAAAGGAGGTGCTGGCGTATGGCTGCTAAGAAACCACTTCCGGACAGGGTACAGCTTAAAGGACTGGATTCTCTTTTTGGTATTGATCAGGAGCAGACCGGACAGGTGCTTGATGTTCCGATCAGAGAGCTTTTCCCATTTCAGAATCATCCGTTTAAGGTCTTGGATGATGAAAAGATGGCTCAGACAGTTGAAAGCGTCCGTGAGAACGGTATCCTCGTACCGATCATGGTTCGTAATAGACCTGAAGGCGGCTATGAAGTGATATCCGGTCACAGGCGTAAACATGCGGCTGAGATAGTCGGACTGGAGACGGTTCCTGTTATCATAAGGGATCTGACCGATGATGAAGCTGTGATTGCGATGGTGGACGCTAATCTCCAGAGGGAAGAGATTCTGCCGAGTGAGAAGGCGTTTGCATATAAGATGAAAATGGACGCATTAAAACATCGGGGAAAGAAAAGCGATGATGCAACTTGTTCCCAAGTTGGGAACAAGTTAAAAACTGCCAGTTCTGTCGGAGAAGCTGCTGGAGACAGTAAGAATCAAGTTTATAGATATATTCGGCTTACAGAGTTGCTTCCAGATCTACTTAACATGGTTGATAGTAAAACTATAAAAATAAATCCTGCTGTGGAGCTTTCTTTCATTACACCCAATGAACAGTTTCTTCTTATGGAAGTGATGAAAGAGGATAATGTTGTTCCGTCTCTTTCGCAGGCACAGCAGATAAAGAAGCTCTCACAGGAAAAACGCTGCACAAAGGAAGCGCTCCACGCTCTGCTGGCAGTAGCCAGTATTAAGGAAAGAAATGTGGTCATCAAACATGAGATCATCATGCAATACTTTCCTGCGGAAGCAAGTGATGCAGAGATTGAAAGTCTTATCGTAAGACTTCTGGATGATTATCGTAAGAAGCACGGAGGTGTGTAAAATGCCAAAGTATGATTACGAGTATTACTCCGGTGCTGAGAGTGATCAGTTTCGATTCCTGCGGATCCCGAAGGTTTTTTTTGAGGATTCTGACTACGAAGATTTAGGGCTGGCAGAATATGTCTTGTATGGGTTTTTGCATGAGTTGGTGGACTACTCACATAAGAAAGGTTGGGTAGATAAAGACGGGCGGACATATGTAATCTGGACGGTGGCATCTATGCAGAAAGTGCTCAGATGCAGTGAAGATAAGGCAAGATCAACGCTTAAAAACCTTGTTGATTTTGGGCTTGTAGAAAGGAAACGCCGGGGACAGGGAAAATCTGACATATTATATGTCAAGAATTTCATTACCAAGAAAGCGGAAATATCCGGTTCTGAAAATAATGATGGTTGTGGAAAACTTTTTTCTGAAACCGAAAATAACGGAGTCTTGTCTGTGGAAATTACGGAATCCGGAGAAGGCAAATTCCCTATTCTTGAGTCTGCTGATTCCGTGCCAAAAGATAATAATAATTATTTAAAAAATATTATTGAGCCTAATCATAATCTTATCCAGGTTACTGGTAATACTACAGGGGCGGCTGAGTCTGTGGATAACTCAGGATGGGATGAGGATGTGATACGTGAAGATATTGCACAGATCAAGGAGAATATCTATTACGACGAAATGTCTGCAAGGTACAGAGCAGAATATAACAGCCGATTTGACGAACTGTTTGAAGTTATGGTTGATCTTGTAGCCGGGAAAAGAGAGTCGCTGAATATTGGAGGAACAGAGTATCCCCAATGGCTTGTTCGTAAAAGAATCTTATCACTGACAGCAAGCCATGTTGAGTATGTTATGGGGATGATAGCCGAGAATCTCGGCAAGATACACAATATGCGGAAGTATATGATTGCATCACTCTTTAATGCGCCGACAACGATGGATAATTACTTCACACAGCTTGTCCATCACGATATGCACACAGAGGAATGGTACGAGATGTCTCAGAAGATGGATCGTAAAAGGGAGGCTGAGAGAAACGCACAGATACAGGAGCTTGAAGAAAGGCAAATCGGTCAATTATCAAGTGACGAAGAGAATATGAGGAGGGCAGCCAATGAGTGAGAGACTATCAGCGATGATATTTAAGGTCATATTGCCGGTACTGGCAATCAGCTTTATGGTGCTGTTCTGCTATCCGGTCTGCAATAAGCCTGAAGGTTTTGATTTCTTTTTGTTCTGGATCCTCGTAGGATTTCCATTTGGCATCAGACGGATGTGGTTGTGGCTGATACCGAGGAATTACGGCATTGCAGGCTCTCTTGGTGTGATAGCCCTGGATTGTATCGTTGGAGGGATTATAGGCGGGTTTATGGCTATTGTGGCTGTGATAAAAGCGGTAGCAACGACAGTACAGGTCATAACGGGGAGGTTGTGATGCATGAAGGAAACGGTGTCTGAGAAATGCCCGGAGCTTGCCGCACAATGGAGTAACAGAAATCTTCCGCTCATGCCATCTGATGTTACGATTGGATCACATAAGCGGGTGTGGTGGAGAGGTTCCTGCGGACATGAATGGCAGGCAATAGTGAAGAACAGAGTTAATGGTTCTGATTGCCCGTATTGCAACAGCAATCAGCTTTTAAAAGGCTTTAATGACCTTGCTACGATGAAGCCTGAGCTTGTATCCGAGTGGTCAGATAAAAATCATCCGCTTATGCCGGATATGGTTTTATCCTGTACCAACAAATCCGTATGGTGGAGATGCATCCAAGGGCATGAGTGGATAGCAAAGATAGCTGACAGGTATTATGGGAGCCAGTGTCCGTATTGTGAAGG
>JAFPVA010000018.1 GCA_017413105.1 Butyrivibrio sp.
AGTAGAGTAAATAAAGATTCGGAAAAATAAGAAAAGGGAAAGCACCATCTTCATGATAAGATTAGATTTGCGACAAAATAATCTAAGAGAAGGTGGTGCTTTCCATGTACAACAGTATACTACAGTTTATCCAGAATGATATCAGGGAGATTGAAAAAATAGTAAAAGAGATTCTTGATGGAGAAAAGGATACGGCAGATCTGTCACAGGAGGTACATAAAAAAGTCCTGAACCTTGGATGCAGACTTGTTAGCGAGATATATGAACAGATCGATGAGGAGATATTCAAAAGCCTGGTAAGGAAGAACAGATACTACGTTGAACAGAAGGATATGCCCCGTTCACTTGTTGATGTGATGGGCACACTGTCGTTCAAGAGGCGTGGATATGTTCCTAAGGATGGCGGAGAATATATTTATCTTCTGGATCTCATAATGGGATTCAATGACAATCAAAAGATAACCATGGCTGCAGCTGCGAAGGTATTGGAAGAGACTGTAGAGACCAGCTATGCCAAAGGAGGACGAGAGGTCAACCTCACAGATCAGATAAGCAAGGAAGCTGTAAAAGACATCGTTCATGGACTTGTTGTTGAAATGCCAATAAAAGAACCAGCTGAGAAAAAACAGCTAAAGCAGCTGCATATAGTTGCAGATGAGGATCATGTGGCTGCACAGTTTTGGGACAAAAAGGGAGACCTGAAGATAAGCTCTGTCGGTAATAAGATAAACACGATCATAGACAAGATAATCGTGGTGTTCGAAGATGTGATAGACGAGGCACCTGAAGGGGCTTTATATCACAGATACAAGCTTATAGGGAAGCATACATTCTGTGGAGTCTATAAAGGCAGTGAGAACAACTACAAGCTCTGGCAGGAAGTACAGGATTACATATCTGCAAACTACGACCTGGATACTCTTGAAAGAGTGTATATATCAGGAGATGGTGCACCATGGATAAGGGCAGGCGCTGAGATAATCGTAAACAGCCGGTTTGTTCTTGATAAGTTCCATATGATGAAATATCTGGACAGATCAGTTTCCCATCTGGAAGACGAAGATGAAATGAAAGCATATATCTGGAACTGTCTCAATGAAGCAAGGAAGGATGATCTGAAAGATATATACAAAGATATCCTCAGAGTGACAAAAGAAGGCAGGCCGGAAAAATATGATGATGTTAAAGAGACACTTCAGTATTTCCTGAACAACTGGGATGGCATCGAAGTACGATATGATGAATCCGGCCATGTATGGAAATGCTGTGCAGAAGGCCAGGTCAGCCATGTCCTCAGCGATAGAGTAAGCAGCAGACCAATGGGATGGAGCACACTTGGCTGTGATAACATATCTAAACTAAGAGCATACACAAGAAATGGCGGAAAGATAATCGACCTTCTCAGATATCAGGAAAAGCATCAGGCCCTGCAGGCTAAAAGACGCGAGCAGGATGAACTTATTGCAGACATTAAAAGAAGTCAGAACGGATGGGATTATGCTGAGGTTCTGAATACGCACGTATTGGGCACAGAAAAGCCGAACATGAAGTGGCTGAGAAACATCATTGACCAAAAGTTAGCATAAAAAGGTAGCCAGAGGCTGGCGCCTCTGCCCTTGAATAAAGTGCGCCAAGGCGCACAAATATCCTTGATCTGCTTAACTACAGAATATCTGACATGGAATGCCTGTCAACCCCGCAGCCGCTGTGCGGTGCGCAAAGCGCAGGGTTGACTGGTATTCCATGCCAGATAAAGTAGTCAACAAGCAGACCAAGGATAAAAAACGAAATGCCAGGCCTTTCGCTTTTACTTAAAGATTTCTTTCGGCTATATGTTGGATGAGGGGCAGGCTTGGTGTATAATAGCGGAAACAGATCTGATCTTAAATGATTCCGGGTGAAGTCCACCCTTTTGTTTCCGAATTTTGATTTACGCTATCGC
>JAFPVA010000183.1 GCA_017413105.1 Butyrivibrio sp.
CAATGTCATTTAGTTAAGGACCCAGAATTAAACAAGTGTATATCTAAGAGAGACTGATATCATTATCTCAGTCTCTCTTTTGATGTTTATGGTATGACTAATAGGCAGACTCTCGTCTGCCTATTCATTGTTATGAATTTAAACTTAGTTATGCTACTCTATATAAGAAGCCTCGGAAAACTTTCGGTGCAAATTTTCGCTCTCGGCTCCTATCCGGACGAATTGGCAAGAGGTTCTTCGAAATAATGGCTTCCAAAACTTGTAGCGTTGTTTTTCTGAGGTAGTATAGTCTGCACATATGGACTGCTACTGTAAAGTTTGCTTTATACGTATGTTTCCTTTGTTTTTTGCGGATGGATACCTGCGAAGTGACCGTTTCCGCAAAGTTATACATTATTAGGTGCGCATATATTTCCTGCAGAATACACGCTACTTTTTTTGAATGAAAATCAACCATTCCAAGAGTATATTTTAATGCTCTGAAGGATGATTCTATTCCCCATCGAGCTGCATAAAGCTTTTTTATTTCAGATGGGGGATAATCGTTTGAATCTAGATTTGTTATTACTGTTTCATAAGCATTTGACGAAATAGGAAACCTAACAACCCGAAATCTAATCGTATAGAACACCAGAGGCTCTGCTTTCCGTGACTTAGGCGGAAGATAATCAAGTGGTGTTGTGTGTGATATGTATTTGTAATGATTTTTATCCTTAAATAATTCCTTTGTTTCTTTGGTATTCTTCTTGGTTAACTTTAAATTGAATTCAACATCATAAGTGTCTGTTGTTGGAAGGTCCAAACCATCTTTAATACCATGTATTCCATCTTTTATGCGAATAAGAAAAAACCACCCCTTTTCCTGAATATGCGCCATGTTGTTGTAAGATTCATATCCTCGATCGGCTATCAAAAGTGCCTTTGGTATTGTTGATCTATCGACCATCGATATTAACGCTAAATGTTCGTTGTAATTGTGCTTTTTCTGAATGACAGAATCCAAGTATATGTTTTGATTAAGGTCATAGAGAGCATTAAGATGCAAAAGATTATAAGGATGTTGACCATTCATCCCCGTGAAATATGACTCTGTATCTGCGGGATTTGTTGCTATCTGAACATCAGAACCATCGACTGCAAGGATAGACATTTGCTTCACTGAGCTAGCTAACAATTTAATAGAAAATGATTTGAATATAGTCTCTAACGCCTCAGGTTTAAGTTTGTCTCGCTGCTGTACAAAAGCGGAAGCTGTAGGCGTATCTGGAGAAGTATCATAAAAATCTAATAATTCATTTGTGATATTTCTGTTCCCCATACCAATGATTGTCAAAATGAGTTTTTCAATCGGCATTTTTCTGTTTCTTACAAAATCCTTTCCTGGAGAGACACAGAACTGTTCAATGGACTTACAAACAGTGCGTATCTCCTTTAGTAAAGTGTCTCTAACCTGTTTTGCTTTCATGTTGTAAGTGGTAAACTATTTTCCATAATCCACGGCAATTAAATTTCCATAATAACGGCATTTTATTTTCCATAGTTCGTCCTTCGGATATACTTTTATTCGGAGGTGAAGAAAGGTGAAAAGTTGGATGAACTATGCGAAAATTCAAGAACTAAAGCGAAATCATTTTAACAAGAACCAGGTTGCTCTCCGTCTCGACATCGACTATAAGACGGTGATGAAATACTGGGACATGCCACCGGATGAATTCGCTGCGCATCATAACAGAGCGCAAAGAAGAAAAAAGAAAGCTGACATTTACAGGGACTATGTTGTAGCATGCCTGCAAAAGTACCCAGACATGACATCAGCGCAGATCTATGACTGGATCAAAGAACGCGTCGGACAAAAGAGCCTGCCGTTTAAGAAAAGATCCTTCCGCAACTATGTCAAAGTACTCCGTAAAGAGTACGATATTCCCAAACCAGAAACATCCAGACAGTATGAAGCTGTCGATGAACTGCCCATGGACGAACAGGCCCAGGTCGATATGGGCGAGATCAGTCTTGAAACAACATCCGGCCGCCGTAAGAAAGTATACGGTTTTGGAATGGTACTTTCCCATTCCAGATACAAATATATCTTATGGCAGGACAGGCCGTGGACAACGGCAGATTTTGTTCAAGCTCATAT
Source organism: Butyrivibrio sp. (assembly GCA_017413105.1). Lineage (GTDB taxonomy): Bacteria > Bacillota > Clostridia > Lachnospirales > Lachnospiraceae > Butyrivibrio. The sequence continues at coordinate 2,138 of JAFPVA010000183.1, forward strand.
AAAGGCATTCGCGTTCTTTGGAGGCAGGCCTAAAGAGATTGTCTATGATCAGGATAAGGTCCTTGCTGTAAGTGAGAATCATGGGGATATCATACTTACAGAAGGGTTCCAGAATTACCTGAATGCAACCGGTTTTGATCTATTTTTGTGTCATGGTGCTGATCCGGAGTCCAAAGGAAAAATCGAGGCAGTCATAAAGTACGCAAAGAATAACTTCGCAAAACATCGAATACTGGATGACATTGATTGCTTTAACATAGCTTGTCTTGAATGGCTTGAAAGGACCGGAAATGCTGAAGAACACGGGACAACAAAAAAGATACCGGCAGAGGTATTTACAGTCGAAAAAGAGTACCTCATCCCGGTATCCGAGTACAGCTTTGCTAAGCCTACTGAAGCAAGTATAACCTATCAGGTAAGGAAGGACAATCTCGTTCTTTATAAGAGCAACAGATACAGAGTACCAAAAGGAACCTATACCCAGGGAAAGCGCGTATTCATTATTCCTGAAGGTGATACGATTACCATCATTGATGCTGATACTGGTGTACTTTATGCCAGACATCCGCTTTGTACAGGAAAAGGTGAACTGATAGGTCATTCCAGTCGGTCTTACAGAGATAAAAGTAAGACGATTCTTGAACTGGAACAGATAGTAAAAGATCTGCTTGGAGACTGCGATGGTAAAACTGATTCATTTCTTGCACATATACATGTTGACAAGCGCAGGTACTACAGGGATCAGCTAGGCGTTATCAGAAATCTTTTCGATGAATGGGATGCATCATTGATACAGAAGGCACTTGTTTACTGTGTAGAGCAGGAACTGTATTCTGCAGGTGATCTTTCCAGTGCTACAGCATATATGTCTTCTCTAGAAGAAGATAAAAAGAATAAACCGGTTCTCCGAACCGCACAGATTCCAGAAAAGTACAGGGGTAATTCCCCCAGGATAAGGGATCTGCGAACCTATGAAGTCGCAATGGAAAGGAGGACCGTGAATGGATAAGCAACAAACGTTAAAAGCTGCATGTCAGTCCCTGGGCCTTATACACACAAGGAATGAACTTGAAACAATCCTGCATGACGCTGAGGAAAATGACAGCAGTTATCTTGATTTTCTTATCTCAGTAACAGATGGTGAAATACTATACAAACAAGAAAAAGCAAAAAGTAAAAGAATAAAGGAGGCAGGATTCCCATATCCAAAGTATCTAAAAGATTTTGACCTTAAATTCTGCAAGGCAATCTCAGCAAAACAGTTCAAACAGCTGAGCGAGCTGACCTGGATAGATGGACTATATAACCTTATACTGTCAGG
>JAFPVA010000184.1 GCA_017413105.1 Butyrivibrio sp.
AAAACGCCTTAATTAATAATTTATTTCGTTTTATCCTGTGTTATATTGGATATGGATTCAAATAAAAGTGCAGTAGATAAGCTGATTTGGGATATAATGGTAAAAGATAAAAAATCCCCCTCAATATTCGGGACGCAGAGGTCGCAAGTTCGAATCTTGTCGCCTCGACTTGGAACATAAGCGGGTTTGAGAATTTCTCAGACCCGCGTTTTTTATTTCCGAATTCTATTAAATATGTAATATTGATGTGGCTATGATACTGTGTTATATTTGTTGTGGTATGGGCTTGAAAAGCACATATTTTGAACAGATTATGAGATAGGGGGTAAATATGGCAAGCGTTAGTCTTAAAACAATCATTGAGAGAATGAAGCTTGATAACCTTACACCGGAGCTTGATATCCAGAAGATCAGGATCAGTCAGCCTGATATCAACAGACCTGCTCTTCAGCTGGCAGGATACTTTGAACACTTTGAGGCAACAAGACTTCAGGTAATTGGTTTCGTTGAATATACATATATGGAGTCTCTTCCTGCAGAGAAGAAAGAGGAGATGTACAGGGAATTCCTTTCTTTTGATATTCCCGGAGTAGTATTCTGCAGAGAGCTTACACCTGACCCACTGTTTTTGAAAATTGCGGTTGAGGAAAGAGTTCCTGTTCTTATAACAAAGAAGTCAACCTCAGCCTTTATGGCAGAGATCATTAGATGGCTCAATGTCAAACTGGCACCATGCATTTCTATCCATGGCGTTCTGGTTGATATCTACGGCGTAGGTGTTCTTATTACAGGTGAGAGTGGAATCGGTAAATCCGAGACAGCCATTGAGCTTATCAAGAGAGGACACCGCCTTGTATCAGATGACGTTGTTGAGCTCAGAAGAGTCAGCGAGGAGACCCTTATCGGAACAGCTCCTGATATTACCAAGCACTTCATCGAGATGAGAGGTGTAGGCATCATCGATGTTAAGACTCTTTACGGTGTATCAAGCGTAAGAGAGACACAGACAATAGATCTTGTTATTAAACTTGAGGACTGGGACAAGGACAAAGAGTACGATCGTCTCGGTCTTGAAGAGGAATATACAGAATACCTTGGCAATAAAGTTGTTTGCCACCGTATCCCGATTCGTCCGGGAAGAAACCTGGCTGTAATCTGCGAGTCAGCAGCTGTTAACCACAGACAGAAGGCTATGGGCTACAACGCAGCTCAGGAGCTTTACAACAGGGTTCAGAATTCTTTGGCACGCAAGCGCACAGAGGAAGACGACGAGTAAAAAATATAATTAGGAGAGAAAAGAGATGGCAAGATACGTATTCGGCGCTGATGTTGGAGGCACTACAGCGAAGATTGGCTTACTTACAGAAACAGGAGAGAAGCTGGATTTTTGGGAGATCCCAACCAGAACAGAGAATCACGGAGAGTTCATTCTTTCTGATGTTGCAGAAGCAATCAGAGCTAAGATGAAGGAAAAAAATATTGATGATTCATCAGTAGTAGGAGCAGGAATTGGTGTTCCCGGCGCAATTAATGTTGATGGTCTCTGCTATCAGGCAGTTAACCTTGGCTGGGAGAATTACAACGTTGTAAACGAGTTCCACTCCAAGCTAAAGCTTCCTGTAAAGGCCGGAAACGATGCAAATGTTGCAGCTCTCGGAGAAGCATGGAAGGGCGGTGGACAGGGCTATCCTAATATGCTTCTTGTAACTCTTGGAACAGGAGTTGGCGGCGGTATCATCAACGAAGGCAAGATCCTTACAGGCGCAAAGGGCTCAGGCGGAGAGATTGGACACATTCACCTTGTAGATGATGAGCCTGATGCATGCGGATGCGGTAATCACGGATGCTTTGAGCAGTATGCCAGCGCGACAGGTGCAGTAAGACTTGGTAAGAGAATCCTCGCAGCTACTGCAGAGGACAGCGTTCTTAGAGGAAAAGAGAACTTTGCCTGCAAGGATATCTTTGACGCAGCAAAGGCAGGCGATAAGGTTGCAAAGCAGATTGCGGAGCGTTACGGCTACTACCTTGGAAAAGGAATTGCTATCACAGCCAGCGTTGTAAATCCTGAGATCATAGTAATAGGCGGCGGTGTTTCAAAGGCAGGCGATATGCTCTTTGATCTTCTTAAGCCAAGCTTTGAGAAGTATGTATTCTCCGGCTGTAAGGATGTTAAGTTTGCTCTGGCTAAACTTGGAAATGATGCCGGTGTATTTGGCGCAGCCAAGATGCTTCTTTATTAATTGGAGAGTGTTTTGAACAAGGACGTAATAACTGCCATAGAGCAGATTGTATCAAGAGACGAAATATATAAAAATGAACTTATGAGCAGGCACACCACATTTAGAACTGGTGGGCCTGCAAGCTTATTTATAAGGCCGAATTGCCTTGATGAATTAAGGAGCGTCATAAAGCTTTTAAAGCGGGCAGAAGTGGACTATTTTATCCTTGGAAACGGCAGTAATCTTCTGGTTTCTGATAAGGGCTATGACGGAGTGGTGATATCCCTTGGAAAGTTTGCCGATATCAGGATAGAAGATGAAACAAGGATTATTGCCCAGGCAGGTGCCATGAATTCAGCCATTGCCATGACAGCAAGGGATAACGAGCTTACAGGCTTTGAGTTTGCGGCAGGGATTCCCGGAACCATAGGCGGAGCAATGATCATGAATGCTGGGGCCTACGGCGGAGAGATGAAGGATATTACCCGTCAGGTAACAGTCCTTACTCCGGATGGAGATACTATCAAGCTGGACAATAACGTCATGAAGTTTGGCTATCGTACCAGCGCCCTTAAGGGAAAAAACTTTGTGATTTTATCAGCTGCTTTAGAACTTCAAAAGGGAAATAAGGAAGAGATTGCTGCAGCGATGCAGGAGCTTGCCCTTAAGAGAAAAGAGAAGCAGCCTTTGGAGTATCCAAGTGCAGGATCAACCTTTAAGAGACCTGAGGGTTATTTTGCGGGAAAGCTTATAGAAGATGCGGGACTTAAAGGCTTTGGGGTAGGCGATGCTGCAGTATCTGAGAAACATTGCGGATTTGTAATCAATAAGGGAAAAGCTACCTCTTATGATATCTACGAGACCATAAGAAGAGTACAGGATATAGTGTATGAGAAGTCCGGCGTAAAACTTGAGCCGGAAGTGATAATGCTCGGGGAGTTTTGACACATTCATTTTTCAGGCGTAATACGCAGAAGGAAAGCTTATGAGATTTGTAATTGTTACAGGAATGAGCGGAGGCGGCAAAGCGACTGCAATTCACATGCTTGAGGATGCGGGATATTACTGTGTTGATAATCTCCCGGTATCTCTTTTTGAGAAATTTGTGGACCTTATAGCCATGCCCGAAAATGAGATCGACAAAGTTGTACTCGGCATTGATGCAAGAGCGGGACAGTCCTTTGAGGAAATGGCAGGAAGAATCGATGCCCTAAAGGAAAAGGGACTTCCGGTGGAGATTCTCTTTATGGACTGCAGCGACCAGGTTCTTATCAAGAGATATAAAGAGACCAGGCGTGTGCATCCTATGAATGTCAATGACATCGGCAGCAGGATCGAGGATGGCATTGCAAAAGAGAGAGAAGTTCTTGCCGAGGTAAAAAAGCGTGCGGACTATGTCATCGATTCCTCACAGCTCCTTACAAGAGAGTTAAAAGAAGAACTGGACAGGATCTTTGTAAAGAATGAGGGCTACAATTCCCTCATGGTAACAATTTTGTCCTTTGGATTTAAGTATGGAATTCCGTCGGATGCGGATCTGGTATTTGATGTAAGATTCCTTCCAAATCCATATTATATTGACGAACTTAAGCACCAGACCGGAAATGACAAGGGTGTTCAGGACTATGTTAAGAGCTTCCCTGCCTGCGGTCAGTTCCTTGATAAATTAACAGATATGCTTAAATTCCTTATCCCGGGATATGTTCAGGAGGGAAAGTATCAGCTGGTGGTGGCAATTGGCTGTACCGGTGGTCAGCACAGAAGTGTTACCATAGCCAATGAGCTATACGAAAGGCTCAAGAACTCCGGCGGTAATTTTGGTATCAAGATATCCCACAGAGATGTTAAGCAGGCTAGGTGAGTTATGTCTTTTTCATCAGAGGTTAAGGAAGAGCTTTTTGGCCATATTGGCTCCTCCAGGCATTGCCAGCTGGCAGAGATAGCTGCGATCATTGACGCCGCAGGGCTTATCAGAGTCGATGAAAGTGGCTCTACTACGCTGTTTTTGCAGGCAGACAACGAGCTGGTCATTAGAAAGTTCTTTACATTAATAAAAAAAGCATTTAATATAAAACATAGTATTTTGGAGAAAACTGCGGAAATAAAGGATGGAGGGCGTATTTACCGCCCCGTGCTGACTGATTTTGAGACTCTTAAGTCCGTGCTTGGAGCCATAAGGCTTATAGATAAAGAGGGAAATGTCTTGGAGCTGCAAAAGGGTGTCAGTCCCATGGTTACCAGAAATACATGCTGTAAGCGTGCATTTCTTCGTGACTCATTTTTATGCCTTGGTTCCATAAGTGATCCCAATAAAGGCTATCATCTAGAATATGTCTGTGATACAGAAGCTCAGGCATCCTCTCTTAAGGAGATGATCGAGAGCTTTGATATTGAAGCAAGGATTGTTCGTCGCAAGAAGTATTTTGTCCTTTATATAAAAGAAGGTGCGGGAATAGTAGATCTTCTTAATATAATGGAAGCGCCTGTCAGCCTCATGAACCTTGAGAACCTCCGTATTGTCAAGGAGATGAGGAATTCCATAAACAGGAGAGTAAACTGTGAGGTGGCCAATATCACCAAGACAGTCAATGCAGCTGCCAAGCAGATAGAGGATATTACTTATTTAAAAGAGCATTACGGCTTTGATAATCTTCAGCGTGGGCTCAGGGATATGGCTGAAGTCAGGCTGGAGAACCCGGAAGCTTCACTGTTAGAACTTGGAAGGCTTTTAGATCCGCCTGTAGGAAAGTCCGGAGTAAATCACAGACTTCGTAAGCTCAGCGAACTTGCAGACAAGGTAAGAGGATAATATTTGTTATAGTTTAGGAGGGGCAATATATTATGATAACAAAATCTGTCGAGATTAAATTACAGGGAGGGCTTGAGGCTAGACCGGTTGCTGAGCTTGTTCAGCTTGCCAGCAAGTATGACAGCACAGTTCATATCGAGGCTCAGTCCAAGAAGGTTAATGCAAAGAGCATCATGGGTATGATGACACTTAACCTTAACTCCGGCGAGAACGTAACTGTAATTGCAGAGGGAAATGATGAAGAAGCAGCTGTAGCAGACATGGAGAATTTCCTTCAGGGAAACAAATAAAAAAAGCCCTATAAAAGGGAGGATGCCAGGTAAGCTTCCTTACCTGGCATATTATGAAAAAGTTTTTTAATTTGGTATTGTCTTAACTCATCTGACAATATTATATTAACAAGATAGTATGTCTAAAAGATGATTCTGAGTTACGATTCTTTTAATTAATTGTAAACAAATTATGAACGACACTTTCGATCACTATATCGTTTCGGTATAGTGATTTTTTTTACTATTCATGGCATAGATCTCATCACCGCGATCCAGCAAAGGAGCCCTTAAGCGACTCGCAATGAGGTGTTTTTTCGCCTTGTGAGTGGAGGGACAGTTCATGTGCCAAGAAAGTTCTGTCTGGGATTTCGTCCATGGCTCAACATGTCTGAGTATCCGACGGCCCTTTTATCCTCGCAATATTTTCACTTGCTCGTCACTGGCAAATGAAACATTTCTTAGATGTTCGCGCACACTTTCTTTTAATGCGCCCTCGTAGAACAAACTTGCAGGGCGGACCAGTATTATTATAATGAAAATGCCATACAGGTGCGTAGCACCTTAAAAACGAAAAGAGATTTGCTCTCCAAGCTAGCTTGAGAGACAAATCTCTTTCTCGTTTTATGAGCTCGCTTTGCGAGCATGGCATTTTCATAGATTCTATACTTCAGAATACCGCCCTGCTGCAAACAAGTCCTCCGAGGGCGCAGGAAAGTGTGCTATGCGAACATCAGAAATGGCATTTGCCAACTAAGACTCGCATAGTAAAAATATTTGCTCGAAAGCGGGCCGAGGATGCGAGTTTTGAGCCATGGAATCCCAGATAGAACTTTCGAGGCCATGAACCCCCGACAGGAGCGGCGAAAAATACCTCTTGCGTGAGCGAGGGCTCCTTCGCTGGAGCGCATGCGTGATTCTATATATCGTGAATAGTAACGATTTTTTATTTCCTTATTAACAGTTAAAATTCAATAAAAAATTTCCGTAAAGTTGTAACAAGCGCAAAAAAGCGATAAAATATAATCGGGAGGTAGTATGCGCGGGCGAATTTACTATCTCTACAAACATAGCATCAGTAAACAATAGGAGAAAAAGGGTGTTGAACAGGAGCGGGATTTCCAGAGCGGTGGTTCTTCTGACGATAATAGCTGTCGCGCTCATCATAGCAATCGCAATTCCTGTTGTTCTAAGCAGGACAGATGCAGTCAAAAGAGATATGGATGATCTCTATGTTAAGGCTGCAGAAGACGAAGCTTATCTAAGGTGGGTTCAGGAGTACGAACCATTTACAGCTATCTACGATTCAGAGAATAAAAAATTCATCGACACAGGGGCGCCGAATTACAAGGTCACACCCTATGGCACGTCCGAGCAACATGAGGGAATGGTGCTTTACGTTAAAGTAGACAGAGACGGCAATATTTCCACGAAGTGGGTATTTCAGGACAAGTAAGAAAACTTGTTACTGTTCAGACAGAAATGCGCACTCTGCTGCGCATTTCGTGAGAAAATGAATCAGGAGTGAGCGCATTCCTTCGACGAAGTCGATATGGAATGAATGCGCGAATTCGTTACTGGAGCGAGCTGCAAGCG
>JAFPVA010000019.1 GCA_017413105.1 Butyrivibrio sp.
CCTAACTTTTTACTGCACGTTTACTATCTTTGAAGTCATCTTTCTCTGATATACATCAGTTAAAACTCCGCCAATTATATAGTCACCATCCTCTATTGCTTTGAATTCAACCTTCGGACTGCCGCTAGCTGGTACAACAACAGGCCTTCCTTCTGTTGTAGAGCTTATTAGCTCACCATCCTGTGTGTATCTGTCAAATACAAACTGCAGAGTGTCTCCGGCCTCCAGCTTTCCCATTCCCTTTGAATCAAGGATCGCTCCTACAGCTTCAGAGAAGCTGTTGTCATATCCGACAATAGTTCCTTCTGTCGGTAGATCGCCTTCATTCTGAACAGGATTCCACTCGATGTACAGAATAATATCTTCACCGGTGAGCTTTGCCTTTACTCTTCCATTATATACATAGCCCTCATCCGTCTTTTTTACAGGCTCTGCATCGTAGCTTACAAGCTCACCACCAATATAGACCCAATTTCCTGTGACACCAACCATTGGATGGCCCTTTGAATCATTTTTGCCAAAATGGCTTGATCCCAGATACTTCATTTCACCAGCATTTTCTACCTGATAAAGATTAGTCTTACAGTCAGCTATGATTTCCCAAATACTCTCATCTAGCTCTAGACTGTACCCTTCACCTTCTTTGCTCAAAGGAATATCCACAAGTGCCTCGCTGTTGTCATAATCTTCAAAGCCTTCTATATACCATTCTTCTTGTGTATCATCCTGCATTTTTAGGACGAGATTATTTAACATTTCTGTAGTACTGGATGAAGATAAAAGGGTTTCCAGTAGAGCGTTGGAAACGTATTCATCACTTTCCATTGCCTTTTTCTTCTGAGCTGCCATGATACTGAATGCATCATCATAGAGCCTGTATTCATTCTCATTTCCTAAAGCCACAAGCTGCTTTCTGGTATCTGTGTAGGCAAACGTGAATTTATACGGGAATGCAAATGCTTCACCATTTATGCCGTCTGCAGAATTCTTATTCCTATATAAGATACTGGCTCTGACTGAATCTATTACCTCATCAATATCTTCATCTGCAGCAATGGTATTGTCATAATCTGCTTCTTTCAGCTTAGACAAAAAGTCTATTAGGTCAATCTGAAGGTCACTGTGAAATGCATATGCATCATTAGCTGCTACTGCTACATCCGCAAAATCCTTTTTGCTGTTCTTTACTGCGTCATCTGTTTTAGCGAATAGGCCGCTAAGCTTAGCATATGCTGGTTTTGCCAGGGATGTATCTATTAATGAAAGTGTTGACCTTGTATCAGTTTTTCCATCTGCTACAGCAGTATTAAGCTGATCAAAACAAGAAATAATATCAGTAGCAAGGGATTCGGTTGGCATAGTAGGATCCTGAGCAAGCTTACCGAAAGGTGATACATAGTACCATCCGCAGCCTCCCTCAACTTCTTCAGATGCAAGATAATAATCCGTATAAGGCTCAAGTGCAGCTGCAATTTCGATGTCCTGCATCAGGCAGGCATCAAACCCAATAAGGTCAAATTTGATACCACTATTATCTATTGCGCTGATTAGCTCGCTGACCGGCATCGTGCCGTTACCTTCTTGTCTCTTATTCAGATCATCCTGACCATACCCCATGAATACTCCGCCGCCATGATCCCAGAATACCAGCATATACCTGTCAGCCGGGTACTTTTCTTTTGCCCAGGTAAGAAAATCTGAAAGAGCTTCTTCCCGGCTCATACATGTATCATCAGGCACGTCCTCTAACATGGTGAGATTGCCACCTTTTATTTCATATCTGGCCACGGTTTCATTTTTTATTCCTTTTGTAAACCATCTGCCGCAGCCGCCTGCCTGCATGACAAATGTGACTCCATCTCCCTGCTTTGTTGCCTCTTTTATCTGCCTTAAATTAAGGGAAGCAAGTCCCGCCTTGTCCTCAAGGTTGGATCCTATTACATAAGTAAGAGCCACTACATTTTGAGCGTCTGAATAGTCTGTGTAAAAATGTTCTCTACTTGGATCAAACTCTTTAATCTTCGCAGAACCAAGGTAATCCTCTCTTTTTATTACATCTGAGTTTCCTTCAATACCACTAAGGGCGCTGCTAATTTCATCTAGTTGCTTATAAATCAAAAGAGAAGGCGGTGTAGTACTCACAGACTGTTTACCAACTATAAAACCGAAGATTCCAATCTCAAGAACAGACACAACTACAAGTCCGGCTTTAAGAAGGAATCCAACTACTTTTCCATGCTGCTTTACAGGTCCAAGGTCAGGATGCGCGAAAGTGGCCTTTCCAAGCCCTAAAACAGGAAGAAAGACTACCGGGAAAAGAACCAGTAAAAGCGTGAAAAATTTCTTTTTGCCAAATGCCTTTGAGAGCCTGACATAAAAACGTATTAAGAATAACTCATAAACTATTGCTGCGATATTAGTAAACATCCAGCCCTTGCTCTCCTTAGGCCCTAAGTAAATGGCTCCGAGCATAAGAATCGCCGCTATTGCAAAGGATCTGTAGAAGGTTCGCATTCTCTTAAACAGAACAGTTGAAAGCTCCCGCTCTGCAAGAAATGGCACCACAGC